>JBMOHO010000201.1:0-7377 GCA_049317805.1 Saprospiraceae bacterium | reverse complement strand
ACGCCGCCAGACGGTGGAACCGGACGCCTGCAGATGTATGTGTGGGGCGGTCAGGGCGGCAACCTGGTTACCGTCAATGCGCCCGTGGCCGTTACAGGCCCATATGAAGCTGCCGGCGCAAACGGTTGGGGCGGCATCATAACCACTACTCCGGTAACGGGCGACGTAGAAATTGTGGACGACGGTACCAGCAATCCAACCCTGGGTTGTGAATCGCTCGTGAACAATGTAGCCGGAAAAATCGCTTTGGTCGATCGGCAATTGTGCGAATTTGGCCAAAAAGCCCTGAATGCACAACAAGCAGGCGCCATTGGTTGCATCATTTGCAATTTTGAAGACGCGACCAACAACATGGGGCCTGGCGCAGTAGGCGCACAGGTAACCATTCCGGTGGTCTCTATGGCTAAAGGCGATTGCGACCTGATCCGTGCATTTGTAGGCCAGGGCCTTAATATCTCCATTGCTTTGCCCAGTTCAAACGGCCCTGACCAACTGGACGGTGACTTTGACAACGGCATCATTGCCCACGAATTTGGCCACGGCATCTCCAACCGTTTGACCGGTGGTCCTGCTCAAAATGGTTGTCTGCAAAATGCCGAACAGATGGGTGAGGGTTGGAGCGATTACTTTACCCTGATTACTACGGTAAAGCCAGGCGATACAGCTGAAAAACGCCGCGGCGTGGGCACCTTTGTCCAACGACAAAACAACCTCGGCGTAGGTATTCGCCGATATCCTTACAGTGCCGACATCAGTGTCAGTCCGGTAACATTCTCCACCGTTGCTCAGAATACCGGCGTGCACGCCATTGGGGAAGTTTGGGCCGCTACCATCTGGGATCTGTACTGGGCAATGGTCGAAAAATATGGCTTCGATGCCGACTTGACCAACCCCAACAGCGGCAACGCACGCGCCATTCAACTGGTGATGGACGGCATGAAGCTTCAGCCTTGCAGCCCCGGATTCATCGATGGGCGCGATGCCATCATTATGGCTGATCTGGTCAACAACAATGGAGACGATACTTGTTTAATCTCTTCCGTTTTTGCACGCCGCGGTATGGGTATTTTGGCCAGCCAGGGCAGCAATACCAGTGCAGTGGACCAAATAGAGGACTTTAACCCCATTCCTACCTGCATCCGCGAACTGAAGATCGCCAAAAGCGGTACACCGTTGGTTACGCCCGGTGATGAAGCTACGTACACCCTCACCGTAACCAACCACAAGGGCGTAACCGCCGAAAACGTGGTGGTTACCGACGAAATGCCGGCAGGCGCTACCCTGGTGAGTGCCTCCAACGGTGGTGTCCAAAACGGCAATATGGTGGTGTGGAATTTGGGCTCAATGCCCTACCTGCAAGTAAGAGAATTGACTTACACGGTAAAAACGGACCCATTTGTCGGATCCTTGCCGGTTTACAGCGACGATTTGGAGAACGACATCGATTGGAACAGTGCCGGTACCAGCCTTTTTGCTTTGCAAAATCAAGTGGTGAAAGTGGGTAACTTTGCCTGGAAGGCCAATAACAGTGCTGCGGAAACAGACTTCTTCCTGTTTAACCTGGCACCCATAACCGTAAGTGGTGCCAACCCGGTGATGCGTTTCTGGCACCAGTACAATACAGAAATTGGGAATGACGCAGGTTTCATTGAAGTGCAGGAAGAAGGCAAAACCGAGTGGAAACGCTTCACCGAGGATAAATTGTTCCGGGCACCTTACAACAGCCCGGTTGATTACGCCACCATTGCCATCGCTTTTTTGCGCGGTTTCTCCGGCAATTCGAATGGTTGGGTGCAGAGCTATGTGGACATGAGTGAATACGCCGGCAAAAACGTGTATATCCGCTTCCGGTTTGTGTCCAATGCCAGCATAGCGCCGGCCAATGGCGGCTGGATCGTAGATGGCGTGGAACTCATCGACATGTACAATGTGAACAATGAAGCCTGTGTCACCTCTGCCGACGGTGACCAGGCTTGTGCTGCCATGACACAACGTGGTACGGTGTTCAACGCCGCCACCATATCGTCAGTCAATCCACTGCAAACGCCCCCAAGCGGTTTGCGCGTGCAGCCAAACCCCAGCTCAGATGTGTTTTTGGTGAGCAGCCTGCGTGCAGTCGAGGGCGAATCACAGCTTCAACTGTTCAACACAGACGGCCGCCTGGTTTGGCAACGCAGCGTACAAAACCTTGCTGAAGGACAAACCATTGCCGTAGATGTGAATGGTTTTGCCCCCGGTATTTACATGCTGCGCCTTGATAATCCTTCTGGCGCTGTCGTAGAAAAAGTGATTGTCTATTAATACAAGACCTTGTTGAATGTACAAAGAGCTTGTTTGGAAGTACATTTCCGAACAAGCTCTTTTTATTTATACTATGTAACTATTCGATCGTAATTGCCTAAACCCCTAAACCCCTCAACCCCTCAACTCCTAAACCCCTCAACTCCTAAACCCCTAAACTCCTCAACTCCTAAACCCCTCAACCCTTTTCCACACGGCCAGCGCCAAACCAATCAACATCATGATGCTGCCGATCCATACGAGGTTAATGCCCGGGAACAGGATGGCCTCCAGCACAATATAGTCGGCCCGAGCGGCGTCTTCGGCAATTTCTACCGGAATGCGTCGCTGTGCTTCATTGGCTAAAGCAGCGGAAATGGTCAGTATCCCTTCTTGCGGGTCAATTTTTTCAAAACGGAAGTGCAAACCCAGTTCCGGTATTTCGTCCTTGAGGCTAAACGGGCGGTTGCCCCGCAAAAGATAAACGGGTGCAGCAGCGCCGGTCCGACCATCGGGCGCAGTCACCACCAAACGGGCCGCTACGGCAATATCACCCTCCTGAGCGGTGTATCCCGGATGCTTGACGTCTTGTTCAACCTGTTCAAAACGAATGGTATGGCCCTTGAAGGTGTACGTGTTGCCCGCTTTCATGGGGATGTCCTCATATTGTAGCGCCTCTTCCGTGCGGAATATCTTCTCCATGGCCGCCTCTGACAGGCGAAATTTCAGTTGAAGCTGGTTTACCTGATCGGGCAGGGTAAATGCGCCCTGACCCGGACGGAGGTACATCATTGGCTGTGCGGTGAATACCTTGGGATTATCGAGGCTGTGCGCCTCCAATACTGCCCCAAAAGCCAGATCTCCCGGCTGCGCAGTGTAATCATGGTGTGTCGGGTTCTTCAGGAACGCCTTTACCACCACGTATTGCTTTTTTGTAAAAATGGTGTCGCCCACCGCTGCCTCATAGGGTTCATAACGAAGGCTGTCTTCCTGTTTTTTGGCATACTCTCGGTCCAGTTCGGCCTTAGGCAGGGAGGTGACGTGTGTGAAAATATCGCGGTTCCAATAGTGTTTAGTCGACGGGTTAGATGCCACGATGTTGGTAAACTGCCGGTCGTACATCACATTGGGTTGTAGTTCAAACACTTCGCCGGTGGCATTCCCAAGGGAGTCTAACTGGTCAAAACGCACGGAAAAAGTGCGCGTTTGCCGCGATATGGTGTCGCTCAGGTATGTAGCCCGGTAACCCATGCGCATGGGCATGGGGGCTTCTTTGAGCAGCAGCACGTTGCGGTTTAGGGCTTCGTTGTCGGCACCTTCAATAAGGCCCTCCATGGCAAAACTGTTGCTTGAGATGAATTCTTTATTCAAACCGCTGTACAAAATGCCGAGTACCAGCACGCCAAAGCCAAAGTGTGATACGGCAGAAGCCCCCAGTTTTACATTGCCTTTTAACACTGAAAAAAGGTAATCTGCGTTGGAAACCGCCGTGAACATGCCCGCAAACAACAGCACCCAGTACTGGAATCCGTTCGCATGCAGCCAAAGCGCATTGAGTGCGGTGAGTGCGGCAGCGCCCAGCACGGCAATGATCATGTGCCGGACAAATGTGCGCCGGTATTGTTTCCAGTTGCGTTCGCTATACCGTAAAAACTGTGCAACGCCCGATAAGAGTCCAATGAAAACAGCAATCCACAACTGATATCGGTTGTGGTGTTCCACAGGGTCTTTCAGCGCGGTGCCCACGTATTCGGGGTTAAACGACTGCACTATTTTGTTCCAGACAGGCAATGATGTAGCGCCCGTGATCAGTACCGCCGAGAACAAGAGCACCATGGAACCAATGAGCATCCAGAACTCGCGTGTATTGGCCGGTTCGTCGTCTTTCATGCCTGGCGTCTCTTTATAGCGCACAAACCACAACCCAAAACCCAACAACGTAAACGCTGCAATAAACAGGATCAATTGCAGCCCAAGTCCCATTTCGGTAAACGCATGCGCAGAGGTGTCGCCCAAAATGCCGCTTCGGGTCAGGTAGGTAGAATACAACACGAGGATAAAAGTCAACAAATACATGCTGTAAGCGCCGCGCACCCCGTAGCCGGTATGTCGAGCGACCAAGTGCGCATGTATGCCCGCCACCAGCGTAATCCAGGGCACGAGCGAGGTGTTCTCCACGGGGTCCCATGCCCAATAACCGCCAAACGAAAGGGCTTCATAGGCCCAGGCACCACCCATGAGGATGCCTGTGCCGAGTATCGCCCCTGAGAACAAAGCCCAGGGCAGTGCGGGTTTGAGCCAGCCCTTGTGGTCGCGCAGCCACAACCCGGCTACCGCATAGGCAAACGGTACCAGGGTAGATGCAAATCCGAGAAACAGGGTAGGGGGGTGTATGGTCATCCAGTAGTTCTGGAGCAGGGGGTTGAGTCCGTTGCCTTTTACCCGGGTCAGGTAGTCTGCCTGCTGGAAAATGGGGGCCTGCATGGTGTCGCGCAGCAGGTCAAAAGGACTGGCTCCCAGTCGGCTGTCGCCAAAATACAAGCCCAGCAACATCGATGCAATGAACGTTTCAGCCAGGGCAAATGTGGCCAGCACCGGGGCCTCAAAACGCCCGGCTCGCCAAATGAGGACAGCTCCGAGTATAATGTGCCAAAAACTCCACAGCAAAAAGCTGCCCTGCTGTTCTTTCCAAAACGCTGAAAAAGTGTATTGAAACGGTAGGTCGTCCGACACATTGGCCCAAGCATAGTGGTACTCGTAGTATTTGCTGACCAAAATAAAAAAGAGGCTGCCGATGATGCCAAACGTGGCCAGTCCGTGCAGGGCAAATGAAAAACGCCCTATGTTCAGCCATCCGCCATAGTCGTGCATGCTGCGGCGTACCGTTGCCGAGGTGTAAGCTACCGTGCTCAACAGGGCGGCTACAAAAGACAATATTACCAGAAGGTGCCCGAGTTGACCGGGCAGCAGGTGTTCACCAATGTATTCCATGTACCAATTTCAGTTAAAATCAGGAGCGTTCTTTTACATAAATCTCCTGTTGCTCGTATTTCGACGGGCATTTCAACAACATGTCGTGCGCTTCGAAAGTTTCGCCTTTCATTGATCCGGTGAGCACAATCTGCTCCGAGCGCTCGAAGTCCTGGGGTTTGCCAGCGCGCAAAACGACACGGCGCACCTCGCCAGCATCGTCGCGCAAGTAAAACGCGAGGAAGTTGGGGTCTTTTTCCGGATTGTACTCCACCGGTTGTTCTTTGACCAGTTGGCCCACTAATTTGACACGATCACCACTTTCGGCGGCTTGGGTAAAGGTAGCGTAGGTGGTTACGTCTTTGCTGGCCGTAATAAGGATGCCAATGCCGACGGCCACGATGACAATAGCCAACAAGTGCGATTTTTTCATGCTGCGGTGTAATTTTACGACAAAGGTAAGCCCGAACGCAATGCCTGTTCGTCCTATTTTCGTCAAACCACATGGAAATGCTATATTTGCCCCATTCCAAGGCCCCATGTATACCTTTCCGCGCCTAAGCCCAGGGGCATTCGCCCTTTTGTTTTTCCTGATGCCCTTGACGGCCTTGCGGGGACAGTCGGTATGGGCTGATTCCATTGCCCATCGGTTGGATATGTTGCGCCGCCTGTACCAAAGTGAAAACTTCGAACTGGCGCAGGTCAATGCCCTGTCTTTCGGGTATTTTTTGCAGGCGCGGGGTCTGGACTGTCCCCCGGAAGCCATCCCGCTGGTTAATGCCGTTTTTTTGCAAAATAAAGACATTGAATCGGCAACAACGTTTTTGTCACAGGCAGAAGCCGACGCCAAGGGCACCCGGGTACCTGCCCAACGCGTGGCGTTGTTCAACGCCCTGGAAGCGGCGTATTCGTCGTGGGGGATGGGCGAGGCACAACAACGGGTACACGAGTCGAAGGTCATTGCTTTGGGCGAATTGCAGGCGCAGCGGCAGACAGAATCGGTGCGCTCGGCGTTCAGGGCGCGCGACTCGCTTCGTTACCGGGCCACGGTGCTGCTACAGGAGCGGCAAACGCGCGTGTATGTTGACAAGCAGGTTTTGTACGCAGGCATTGGCCTGTTTTCAGCATTGTTGTTGTTGGGCGTTTTGGCCTGGAACAGACGGCAACGCCGCTGGCAAGCGCAGTGGCGAAAACGCGAGCAGGAGATTGATCTGGAAAAAGCAGCTGCCGGACTGGCCGTGGCGCCGGTTGTGGCCTACCCTTCGGCACAACAGGTACACCAAATCCATGTGCATCATGAGTCGATTGTTCAAACCGCTTTGCTGGTAGAGCCCAACAGGCCAATCGCAATTTACCTGAAATCCTTGCTGTCTGATCGTTTTCAGGTCGACACGGTGGCTACTGCCAATGAGGCCATCATGCGGGCCAATGACATGTTGCCCGATCTGATCATTTGTGACGCCGTATTGAACGGCCATTCGGGTATTGATGTGGTGCGGCAACTCAAAATGGGCGAACGCACGAGCCATATCCCAATGGTGTTGTTGGTAGAACAACACGGTCCGGATGCCTTGCTGGATGCGCGCAGGGCCGGCGCCGATACCTGGTTTGTGCGGCCATTGCCCAACGATGACCTGAATGCACAGATAGCCCAATTGCTGGAGTCGCGCAAGCAACAACACCAGTTGTTCAACCGGCACCTGCATCTGTATTTTACCGATTGGCGCCCACAACTGCCCGATGCTTTTTTGCAGAAAACCCTGGAATTGATCGAAGAAAACCTTTCTCATCCGGATTATTCACCCGAAGACCTGGCCAGAAAACTGCAACTGAGCCGTCCGCATCTGGTGCGTAAAATGATGGCGTTGACAGGCAAAGAGCCGCAACAACTCATTCGTGAATTGCGGCTCGAAAAGGCAAAAGTGTTGTTGGAAAAACGCGCCGCTGCACCTCAGGTGGTCTCTGAACTGGTCGGGTTTAGTTCAACCGGTAGTTTTGTTAAGGCCTTTAGGGATTATTTTGGGGATGATGCGTTGTTGTTGAGGGTTTAGAGTTTAGAGTTTTGAGTTTTGAGTTTTGAGTTTTGAGTTTAGAGTTTAGAGTTTTGGGTTTTGAGTTGTGTGAAAT
>JBMOHO010000200.1:0-7401 GCA_049317805.1 Saprospiraceae bacterium | reverse complement strand
ATATTTGGGCATGTCCAAACTTACAACTATCAACTTACAACTATCAACTATCAACTAAATCATCAACCCGCCTTCGTAAAAAAGGCGGCCTGGGCATTTGGGGTGGGCTTGGTTTTTTATAGCCGCCTTTTTTACTACGGCGGGTAAAAATAAAGCCGCCAGTAATACTTGCGTATACCAGCGGCTAATAAACCCCAAAAAACCAAATGAAAACTGGGACAAAGAACGGAACAAGAAAAACAAACATTGTCACAGAATTGTCATGAAATCATTTTGTTCAAACAAACAAAATGAAGATGGCCTTGCACTGACAATGGCGGCGGTTTAGAAAGCCGCCCCCAGTTGAAGGAATATTTTATGCAATGCTTTTGCATCTTCTGCGATAAAATCGGCGCCGCGTTCCAGTAATTTTTCGTCATGTCCATCGTGAATATGTGCGGCACCCAAAAAGCCCACGACTCGAATACCTGCCGCTTTAGCCGCTTGTACGCCGGTCGGACTGTCTTCTACGACCACGGTATCGCTTGGGTGCAAGCCCAATTGGTCAAGGGCATAGGTATATACATCCGGATGGGGCTTGGGGTTTTCCACGTGTTCTGCGGAGAAAATCTGACCATCCAGCGCGCTGCGCAAGCGCACCCGACGCAGGCAATATTCCACATGCCGGACGCTGCCGTTGGACACCATGCTGCGCGGCGTTCGCAAGGCGCGAAACAGCCCTGCCATGCCAGGAATAACCCGCAGATTTTGGGCGAAGCCATCGTGGTGCAGTTTGCGCAGGCGTTCAAAATAATCGGGCCCCACTTCAACCCCATATTCTGTTTTCAATATGGCCAGGATATCGCGTTCCAGCAAACCCGGAAAGCGCTTGCTGTACGTTTGTTCATCGAGCGTAAGTCCATGTTCTTTTAACAATTGCAAGGTACTGCGCACCGCAATGATCTCGGAATCTACGATGGTGCCGTCGTTGTCGAATAGAATGTGTTTGAGCATGCGTGTTTTGTGTGTCGTGTTTAAGTTGATCTGCTTCCAAAAATTAGACAGCAAATTAAGCCGCAAAATGGAGGTTTTTTCACACTTATACTAAACGTCGCCTGAAAGGCTGCATTTATTGTCATGCTGAGCGCTGATTGTCAATGATTTAGGCCGAAGGCCATACACAAAACAATACAGCGCGAAGTATAATAAGGCTTCAATATGACAAAAAGACGATTAAGCCTCTATGCGAAAAGCAACAGTTTCCCCGCACGTTGTATCTTGCATCGAAAGCGTTGCCTTTCGCGCTCCATTCTTTTACGTTTCGTCCAACCTTACGAATCCAATGACAACGAAAAACTACTTACTAACCCTGCTCTTGGCCTTGCCAATGATGCTTTTTGCCCAAGTGCAGCCACCTTTTTGCGCCACCGATCAATTGCTGCAGGAATCCCTGCGCAAAGAAGGCAGCCGCAACCAGCACGAACAAATTGAGGAACAAATTTACCAGCATTTTATAAACCGGGAACGTCCGCGTACCAGCGCCAAACTCGCCATCAAAACCTTGCCAGTGGTGGTACACGTGATCCACCAAAACGGTACGGAAAATATTTCAGATGCCCAAATTATAACCGGGATTCAACAACTTAACGAATCATTTGCCAACACCGCTTACTATGATCAGGGCAGCGGCTACAACACCATGATTCAGTTTTGCCTGGCCAAACGCACCCCCAACAACCAGGCAAGTACGGGCATTACACGCGATGTGAATGGACTGACAAAACTCGATTATGGCACCCAGGACATTGCACTCAAAAACATAAACCGTTGGAATCCAAAAGAATATGTAAACATTTGGTTGGTAAAAGAAATATGCGGCGGCGGTATCGGATGTGGTGTGGCCGGGTATGCGTATCTCCCAAGTTCCCATGGCCAGCCAGAAGACGGGATCGTCATGGAAGCCCGCTGGATGGGTTCTTCGCCGGGCAACACCGGGGTGCTTAGCCACGAAATGGGGCATTACCTGGGTCTTTATCACACTTTTCAAGAGGGCTGCAAAAATGACGACTGCCTCGCCAATGGCGACCGGGTATGCGACACCCCGCCCGACCAAAGTACAGCATGGACGCCCTGCAATGCCTTGGTAAACAGCTGTAGCACCGATGCACAATCGGGCTTCAGCAGCGATCAAAATGATATGATCCTGAATTTCATGGACTACACAGATTTCAACTGTTTCCATGATTTTACGGAAGGCCAAAGTAACCGCATGCAATGGGTTTTGGAAAACGTGCGCAAAAGCCTGCTCGACGCAAAAGGATGCGCAGAACCTTGCCCGAATTTGGTAAATGCCGTTTTTTCATCTTCCAATACCACCATTTTACCAGGACAAACGGTCACATTCACCAACGGAAGCAGCAATGCCGCCGGCTTTGAATGGACGGTAAATGGAACCGTGTTTTCCAACGCAGTCAATCCGTCTTACACCTTTACCCAAACCGGCGTGTACCAGGTTGAACTCAGGGCCTGGTCTGGCAATCCGGATCGTTGTGCCGAGTCGACTGCTGCGGTACTGATCACGGTCACTTGTCCGGTGGTGGCCGATTTTTCGGTGAGCAACCGTTTTCCGCTGCCGGGCGAACTGGTCACGATCACGAATTTGAGCCAAAATGCAACGGCGTATCAATGGTTTTTGAACGGCGTGGCGCAAGGCACTACTTTTACAGGATTTACGCCGCAAGCGCAAGGTCTGAATATTGTTCGATTAGAAGCAAGCGACGCCAACTGCCAGGATTTGAAATATGAATACATCGTGGTGCAAGCCCCAAACACCTCGGAATGTGCCCTAAGTTGGTTGAAAAACTACGGCGCACCCAATGTGAACGAAGGCTCCGGCAACCTTGTTTCGGCATCCAATGGCAATATTTATGTGAGCGGATTTCGCAACGACAGCACCCTGTTGATGGCCCTAAGTCCCGATGGAACGCTGATTTGGACACGTTTATTCAAGTTTTCCACCCATGCGTCGGAACAAATCAGTTACTTTTTTGAAGACAGCGACAAAAATCTCGTGGGCTGCGGGTTTAGTTCAAACGGCTTCACGTTTATTGGATTTACCTTTAAATATAGTCCTGCTGCCAACCAGGTTATTTGGGCCCATGAAAATCCGGAAAACCCGCAAACCTTCAATTTTACGATGGTGGAAAAGTCGGCTGGCGGGAATTACATCATTTTTAATTCCTACCACAATTCCCCCGCACCGGGTAGCGACGACGATGTCCACTGGGTAGAAATCAACCGGTTTACGGGACTGCTGACAACCTCGAAGTTTGGCTTTTCGTACGGTAGTTCGGAAGGAGTCCTGGAGGCCAAAGTGTACAATGGGCGCGTTTATACCAGCGGACGATATACTTTCGGTGCTGCCTTTTCCGGCATGCGGGGCGCTATTTCGCGGTTCGATTTGCAGGGAAACCACCAATCGTCGGCCATGGCTTTGTACCCGAGCACCGCAGTTGCACGCAATTACGCCCCCGATTTTACCATCGACAACGATTCGATGGTAACGGTGGTTTATGGCGATTTTGCGGGGGAAGCGTCTGTGACCAATGAATTCGCCTTGTTTGAAACCAGTTTGGGCAATTTTTTCATGAATTGGGCGAAACGCTACACCCTTCCAACCGAATTCGCCGTGTATCCGCGTACAGTCCAATATGTATCCGACGGTTTGGTGGTGATGGCCTACGATATAAATTCCTATTCAAATACCTATCTCATCAAATTTAACCGGAAAGGAACCCTGATCTGGGCCTGGAAATACAACGATTTTGGCGGTTTCCGGGCTGAAAAACCCATGATGCTGCGCGGCGACGATTTGTACCTCACTGGCACGCGCTCGGGAAATATTGCCGTGATGAAAGTCAGCGTAGCCACAGGGCTGGCATACAGCGATTGCCCGGCACCGCAGCCGCTTACCGTAAATACCACGGTACTTCAGCCTTTCCGACAGTTGGTGACCCTGGTGCGGTACCCTAGCCCGATTCAACAATTCTTCAGAACCGTTGCGCCAGACCTTCAAAATTTGGTGCAAAACACAGAATGTGCGGAACTTTGTCCTGTAGAACTTTGCAATAATGACCTTGACGACGACAACGATGGTCTGATAGACTGTTTTGATACCGATTGTAATTGTCAGGCCTGCGACGGGCAACAAGCCAGTATTTGGTATTTCGGCAAAAACGCTGGACTGGATTTCAGCACCGAGCCGCCAACCGTGTTGGGGAATGGAAAAACATTGAGCCGGGAAGCCGCTGCGGTGGCCGTGGATGCATTCGGAAATTTGTTGTTCTACTCCGACGGGCAAAAGGTGTACAACCGGAACCATCAGGTGATGCCCAATGGCGGCAACTTGTTTGGACACCCCTCTACAACACAAATGCTGATTTTGCCGCAACCGGGCAAACCTTGGCGTTATTATGTATTTACACCCAACAGTTTTGACAACCTTGCCAGCGGCAACGGTACCACGTATTCGGTGGTGGACATGAAGCTTCAAGGTGGGCTGGGAGACATACCGCCCAACGAATTGAACCTTGAAATCGTGCAACCGTCTTTGTTTACAGAAAAAATTACGGCAACCCGGCATTGTAACGGCCAGGATTGGTGGATTTTGGTGAAAGAACAAGGCAACAACCTGTTTAGGAGCTATCTATTGAACGAAAACGGGATACAACCACCTTTTGTCATTGGAATCGGCACGCTGCCGCCCGCGCCGACCTTTAACAGTGTAGGTGTTATGAAATTCAACCCCGAGGGTAACTTGCTGGTGAATACCTTGTTTCATACGGGTGGGATTGATCTCCTGCAGTTTGATCAAAATACCGGTATCCTAAGCAACGCGGTTTCAATCATTCAGCCAAATGTGCTGAACGGCCCATACGGCGTTGAGTTTTCCAATGATGGTAACTTATTGTATGTGAGCAGTTTACTGGGTACTTCCAGAATTACCCAATTCGACCTTACCCTCCCCCCGGCCCAAATCGGCAATGGCGTTACCATTGCTTCTTTCGCCGCTACTTACCGGTATGGACAGTTGCAACGCGCACCAAACGGGAAAATATATGTGCCCAATACAGCGCCGCTTGAGTTTTCACCAAGTTTGGGGGTGATCAATGCCCCCGATGTAAAAGGCACCGGATGTATGTATCAGGAAACCGCCCTGCCTCTGTCGCCCGGATCCGCTAACATTGGGTTACCTTCTTTTCCACAAAACTTTTTACCCCGCAAAATCAACCCGGAAATTGCCGGGCCGGATTCAATTTGTACCCTGGGAGATTCCCTGCAGTACACCCTCCAATTCAAAGCCTGTAGCGTAGATTCTGTCATTTGGAAACTCGACGGCGGCGGCTTGTATGTGGTAAACCCAAAATTAGTAACGGCCGTTTTTGACCAGCCCGGAACCTATCGCCTGACCGCGCTGGTATTTTCGCCTTGTATTGTAGAAGCCGATACCTTCCTGATTTACGTGGATACCAGCGGCATGCGTACGCTTGATCTCGGGCCGGATATTGCCCTGTGCGAAAATGGGGTGCGGGTACTGGATGCCGGCGCCGGATTTACCAAGTACCGCTGGGATGACGGTAGCGCCGAACAAACACGCACCACGCTTTTCCCCGGTAAATACTGGGTGGATGTATGGGATCAATGCGGAAAACAACAATCCGACACCGTGCTGATTTCTATTTTGCCCAATACGGTGCTCAACATCGGACCAGACACTGCCACCTGTACTACAATAAGTTACGATCTTCCAATTGGGTTTCAGTCCTGGAACTGGTCGCCGGCAACGGGCTTAAATTGCACCAATTGCACCCCCGTAACGGTGGGATCCAATGGCACCACGACCTACACAGTGATTGCCCAAACAGCAGACGGTTGCATTTCTGTTGATTCCCTGACCATCACGGCAAGCCAACTTTCCGATACAATCCTGGTGCCGTATTGTCCTGGCGATACGCTGCTGTTGGCAGGGCAATTCCTGGTACCCGTGGGCGATACGATGCTTACCTTTACCATCCCGGGGTCCGGCGCTTGCGACACCCTGCGCACCTATATATTAGAGGAACAATTGTTGCCTACCATAAGTAAAACCTTGTTCCTGTGCCCCGGTGACACCCTTTTTGTCAACGGATTGCCCTATACAGAGCCTGGATTTGTGCAAGATACCATTCCGGCGCTGGTGGGTTGCGATACAATTGTCAGTTACGCTCTGCGCTTTGCGCCGATCCCGACACGCGCGGATACCATCGGATTATGCCCCGGAGATACCGTATTTATTTTTGGACAAGCCTATTTTGCGGCAACTACATTTACCCTGACCATCCCTGCCACGGAAGGCTGTGACACCCTGGCAACGTACGTCATTCGGAATATCAATCCGCCGACCCTAACCCGCAACCTTGCCTTTTGTCCGGGCGCTTCCGTTAGCATCGACGGTGTGGCGTACACACAACCCGGCACCGTACAAAGCCTGCTGCCTGCTGCGGTTGGGTGCGATACAGTGGTGACGTATATCCTCGAATTTGCACCACAACCTACTGGTATACAAACCATTTTGTTCTGTCCGGGCGATACGGTGCTCATCGGCGGACAAGCGTACACGCAACCCGGGACCGCCACGGGTACAGTACCTGCTTTGACGGGTTGCGACACCCTCGTGACTTACACACTGGCCTTTGCCCCGCTCCCAACTGCTACCAAAACCATCCTGTTTTGTCCGGGAGAAACCGTAAACATCGGCGGCCAAACGTACAACCAGCCCGGCACCGTTACAGGCATCGTACCCGCTACGACGGGCTGCGACACGCTGGCTACCTACACCCTGCAATACAGCTCAACGGATTTTGAATCCGCCATGACCATACAGTGCCCGAATGACTTTTACGTCGATATTCCGCCGGGTGATCAGGAGGCATTGGTAACCTATCCGCAGCCAACTGCGGCAACGGATTGTATTTGTCCGGGGGTTAAAATACAATTGCAACAAGGTTTTCCATCGGGTGCTAATTTCCCGCTTGGAAGCACCGATGTGTGTTACACGGCAAAGGATTCCTGTGGCGCCAACATTACCTGCTGTTTCAAGGTGGTGGTGCAAGAAAAGCCGTCCTGCGATGTAAAAGTGATTGATTGTGTTAAATTTGAATTGGTCGGTATTACCCAAAATACGGCAGGACAGCAGCGTTACCGGATCCGGGTGACCAATAATTGCACACAGAAAATGATTTATTTCGCGGCGCAACTCCCCGATGGTTTGCTGGCCGTTGCACCCTTGCATAATGCGGTGTACCCAGCCCCTTCCGGCCGGAACTATATGGTCCGCAACCCCAATTTTACCCCTTTCTATTCCCTGCGGTTTTCGTCTACCAC
>JBMOHO010000199.1:0-7409 GCA_049317805.1 Saprospiraceae bacterium | reverse complement strand
TTGAATCCCATAACGAAATGATCGGGTGGTTCCGGGGTGCAGGCAGCATTTGGTTCGGGGTGGGCGTCACCCAAAGAGATGCACTCGTTACACAGCCATTTGTGATGAAATGGGACGCAGCAACGGACTCCATACATTGGAACAAACCTGTGCCAGGACTTATTTCAGAGTCCACATGGGATGCAACCCTGAAGCCAACGCCCGATGGCGGTGTGTACGTAGGCACTGTTGTAGATGGCTGCGATTATTCCCAACCGGAGGATTTGGTCCGATTGGACTCTATGGGCAACCTGATGTGGTTGGTGACAACTCCCGATGACGCCAGGATCAACTACCGTATTTGGCTGACCTTTTCTGGCGACAACATCGTTTTTCAGACGGAAAATAATCGATTCGAATATTCGCCCAACGGGATGTTTTTGAGCAGCATAGACATTTCATTTGCCTGGAATGGACTGGCAGACAACAGTGCAGGCGGCCAGCTTGCCTACGGAAATGGTATGATCGGGTCGTCCGACCCGTTTGTGGCCATTCCTTTTGTCGACAACGTGCAACACGCTACACAAACACCCACAGGCGAGTGGCTCCTGATCGGACAAAACAAGGTGTACCGACTGAACCCTGGCTTGGTCAAACAAGCGGAAAAAACGGTATCCGGTTTGAGGCCGTTCTCCAAAGTGTATTGGGCAGGCGAATTTGCGTGGATCACCACCGAAAACAACGCTTCGGTGTCCATGTTGCTGAAATTAGACCCGCTTACGCTCGACGTGTTGGATACCATTAGCTTCGATAAACAATATCAGGTAACTGCCGTGATAGACGAGCCGGGAGCCGGGGGGGCACTGTGGTTGTCTGGCAATTGCAACTTCTCTCGAAACCAAACCGTGTTTCTACATGCTTCGTCGGCAGCAAACCCAAGCATCGTCCCAACGCGCTCCGTTGCCCTGACAGGCATTCGACTTGAGCAACAGCCTGTTGCTACGGTATTTCCGTATTACTGTCCAAGTGGGGGTTCCAAGATTACCAATTTCTATTATGGTAAAGTGTTCGCTATGGTAACCAACACCGGTAACACCCCCGTGTCTCGATTTCGCATCAATAGCAGGTTTAGTCCTTGTTGGAATATTTGTTATTTTAATCAAGACTTATCGGGTATTTTTGAAATACCGATTATGCCTGGCGACTCGGCGGAAGTCATGCTGATCGATAACCTGACCGTACCCACAGTTTTTTTTAATGGATCAACGCACGAATTGTGCCTTTGGACGTCGGTGCCAGATGACGCGCTGGATGCTATACCCAACGATGACCGCTATTGCGAAACTTTTTCTGTAACCGTGTCTGAAAAAACGCCCAAAAAGGTGTCTGCCGCCATTCAAGTGACGCCCAATCCGGCCACCGACGAAGTCACTTTCACACTTGATGCACCCGATGCAGCGGGAGGCGTATTTCAACTCACCCTGAGCAATGTAGTTGGGCAACCGGTTGCAGAAACCGCGTTCAGCGGGCCATCTTGCACGGTACCGGTGGGTGCATTGCCTTGTGGCACTTATTTTTACCACCTCAGCAACGCAGGAGGCTTGGCTGCCACTGGCCGCTTGGTCATTTCCCGTTAGCCGGTTCCAACAACCTTTTTTTTAACTCTAAGGCACTCAGAAACACCAGGGCGTGACGCTGGATTAAGTTTTGCGCAAAACGCTACATTTGCCCCATGAAATTCAGCCTGCGCCACAAAAGTACGGGAAGCGCATACCCCTACTTGAGTCAACTCAGCCCTGCCATGTACATCGGTTTTTTCCAAAAAGTGTACGTGAACAACCAATCAAGGGTGGTCGCCAATCGGCCGGTGTTGCTGGCAGCCAACCACCCCACGGCATTTGTCGACCCGTGTTTATTGTGCACTTACTTAGATCCGCCCTTGTACAACATGACCCGGGGCGACCTGTTCAAAAAGCCGCTTTTCCGCAACCTGATGGAAAGCATCAACATGTTTCCGGTGTACCGCACCCGCGACGGGTTCAACCAGCGCCATAAAAATGACGCCGTTTTCGACTTTTGCGTCGGCAAACTCAAAGAAAATCAGGTAGTAACCATTTATGTGGAAGGCGAACACCACCTCGAAAAACGGGTGCGCCCGGTGCACAAAGGCATCGCCCTCATCGCTTTTCGATCCTATTTTGAAGAGGGCTTAACCGATTTGGAGATTGTGCCGGCAGGATGCAACTACGTTTACGGCGACAAACCCCGCGACTCCGTCATGGTGAATTTTGGAGCACCTTTGTATCTCCGCGACTACGAACAGCGCTACCTCGAAGACGCCAACAAGGCCTCGATAACCTTGTGCGCCGATATTGAAAAGGCCCTCAAGGGCATTTGCTACCACGTGGATGATCCGGCAGACATGGAGCTGGCCGAACAACAGCTCGAATTGCACCGCAGCAACAGGGGAGAAGGGCTTCTGCCAGTGGTGCAATACAACCATCCGCGTTTTGCGCAAGAAAAGGCGGTGCTCGACCAATTGAATGCCTTGCCGGCAGATGAAAAAGCCGGATTGCGTGTTCGCACAGCGGCGTATTTTGCAGCTTTGAACAACGCGGGACTGGAGGATTTTGCCTTGTGCAATGCCAAAAAAGGCCACTGGAGCTGGATGCTGTATTTTGTGCTGATGTTTCCGGTATTTTTGCTCGGCTACATCACTGCTTTGCCCGTTTTGGCGGCATCGTGGGGCGTTACGCGGCGCTTTGTCACCAAACGAGAATTTGTAACCTCGGTGTGGATGGGCGTTGGATTCCTCTTTGGGTTGGTGTATTACGGATTGTGGTTGATCGGTTGCCTGATTTCCTGGAACCCCTGGTGGATCGCATTTGGACTGCTGATGCCTTTGCTGGGCTGGTACAACATGCACTATCGGGAGCATTTCGGGCGGTGGTGGAGCATAAGGCTTGCCCGGCGGCATCCGGATCGCGCCGGGCTGATGGCGTTGCGCGTGTTGGCGACTTTGGTTGCTGAAAAAAGCGCGTTGGCGACTGAAGTCGTCGCGTTATCGGCGACTGAAGTTGTTGCGTTATCGGCGACTGAAGTTGTTGCGTTATCGGCGACTGAAGTCGTCCCGTTATCGGCGACTGAAGTCGCCGCGTTATCGGCGACTGAAGTCGTCCCGTTATCGGCGACTGAAGTCGCCGCTACGGGTCTAAAATCACAAAACCCGGATCAAAAGGATGCAAGTTTTCCATGAGCGTGTCCAGGAACCCGTCGCCGTATTTGAGCAGATAAGGCAGCACATTGTCTGAGCGTTCCTGCAGGCCGTTGACACCGGGGAAAAGTTTGTCTTTCAAGCCCCGAATCTGGTTGATGGTCACCTCATGCCGTTGTTTTTCGGCGCGGTGCAGGCGACTTTCCCATTGCATCAGCGCAGCTTGCGCCTTCACGCCGTCGGCCAGCAGGGCTTTTTCCAGGGTGGGGTCTACGCCCAGCGCTTTTTGGGCTATTTGGCCGTAAATGTTTTTGATGGCCTCCGATTCCTGGTGCAGCGACAGGTCGACCGATGCGTTGGCGTCAACAAACCGGCGCACGAGGGTATCGGCTTCGCCAAACAGGCTTTCCATTTCAAAACCAAATTTTTGCCGCTTTTTTGCACTGTCTTTGTCCATAATCAATACGGAATTCCGACGCACCAACATAGGGTAGGGGATGCTATAGTGTTCAAACAGCCTCCGGCGCTCCAGCCAGTAGGCCAGCTCGCCGCCGCCGCCCACGTAAGCGAGGTTGGGCAACATCATTTCCTGATACAACGGACGCAGCACGACGTTTGGGCTGAAATATTCCGGATGCGCCTCCAGCTCGGTCAACAGCCCTTCCCGGGTAAAATGAAGATCGGTATGGAGCACCGAAAACCCGTCGTCTGTTTGCACAATGCGCTCCCGCAAACCGGGTTTCATGTAAAACAGGTTGATTTCTCTGGGAGGAGCCTGCGCCTTGAAACCCTGCGTCTCCAGGTGGCCGATGCTTTCAGACACCAGCCGATGAGCGGTGTGCTCCAACAACTCATCGCGCATCACCGGTATGAAATGGCGCTTCATCTCCGGGGTGTCCATGCCGAGTACCAGCAGGCCGAAACGGCCCAGCAGCGCGTGCAACAACCGCCTCGTAGCCACCGCAAAAGACACGCCTGGCGCGTAAGCTTCCTCCACGCGTTGGTACAGGGCGACTGCGTCGTCTGACGCGCCCAAAATGTCCTTCAATTCGGCCAACACCGGGGCGAGGGAATCCGAAGGCATCACACCCACCGGGCCGCTCAACCCCGGATGCCACTCCAGGGTTTTGCCGAACAGGCGGGCGTGGTTTAGCTCGTCGAGGTCGTGGTCTTCGCTGCCCAGGACAAACACCGGAACCACGCGGTGGGGTGCGCCCAGGATTTTTTCGGCCTCCTGCGCCAGCCGGATGGTGGTGATGGCTTTGTAGATGAAATACAAGGGGCCGGTGAGCAGTGCAGGCTGATGCGCGGTGGTAATGGTCCACACATTATCCTGTTGCAAGGCCGTCAAATGGTGCCAAACCGCTTCTTCCCGGGGTAAATCGCGGTATTGCTCCGTCAGTGCCTTCACCAGGGTTTCTCGCGGAGTTTGCACCGCCTGACGGGCTTCCACCACCTGATTAAAGGCGTCCAGACTGGGCTGATGCACATAAAACGGCCTCAGGGCCGGATCGCCCGTTGCGTAAGACACGTCTGTTTTGGCCAATTGCGGAACCGCCGCGAAGGGAACAAGGTGTTTTTCCATGCGGCAAAGGTAATATTAGCGGCTGGATGCTTAGGGTTGATGGCCGGCCGGATGCTTGCTTTTGTTGACAGATGGCTATCTTTGCGCGCCAACGGGGTCATGCCGCTCCTGCGGCAATGCCATAAACATCCAAATCTTCCATATTACATGTCAGAAAAAATCATTTTTTCCATGTCGGGCGTCAGCAAGACGTATCCGCCCAGCAAGCAGGTGTTGAAAAACATTTGGCTTTCCTTTTTTTACGGCGCCAAAATAGGCGTGCTGGGCCTGAACGGCTCAGGGAAATCGACCCTCCTGAAGCTCATCGCCGGCCTGGATCAGAATTACGAAGGCAAGATTGAATTCGAAAAACAATATAAAATCGGTTACCTGGCTCAGGAACCGGACATGGATTCGGAAAAAACCGTGCGCGAAATTGTGGAGGAAGGCGTGCAACCCATCGTGGATTTACTCCGGGAAAACGAAGATATTGGCACGAAACTGGGTGAAGTAACCGACGACGACGAGATGATGCGCCTCATTGAGCGCCAGGGCGAAGTGCTCGAGCAGATTGAACAGTTCAACGGCTGGGAACTGGACCACCGCATCGGGTTGTTTACCGACGCCCTGCGATGCCCGGATGACGATAAGCCCATCAAGGTGTGCTCAGGGGGCGAAAAACGACGCGTCGCGCTGGCCCGCCTGTTGCTGAGCCAGCCCGACATTTTGCTGCTGGACGAACCGACCAACCACCTCGACGCCGAATCGGTGGCCTGGCTGGAGCAATACCTGCAAAATTTCCCCGGAACGGTCATCGCCGTGACGCACGACCGGTATTTCCTCGACAATGTGGCCGGCTGGATTCTGGAACTCGACCGCGGCGAGGGCATTCCCTGGCAGGGCAACTATTCTTCCTGGCTCGATCAGAAAGCCAAACGACTCGCTCAGGAGGAACGCGGCGAAGAAAAACGCCGCAAAACGCTGGAACGCGAACTGGAATGGGTGCGCATGGCCCCCAAAGCCCGCCAAAGCAAGGGCAAAGCCCGTTTGAATGCGTACGACAAAATGGTGGGCGAGGAGTCTAAAGAAAAAGAGGCCAAATTGGAAATTTGGATACCCACCGGACAACGCCTGGGCGACGTGGTGTTCAAGGTGGAAGACCTGAGCAAAGGCTTTGGCGACCGCGTGCTGTTTGATCACTTGAATTTTGAAATTCCGAAAAACGCCATCGTCGGCATCATCGGGCCAAACGGCGTGGGCAAATCGACCCTCTTCAAAATTTTAGTGGGCAAAGAAACGCCCGACAGCGGTCAAGTGATCACCGGCGACACCGTTCAGTACAGTTATGTGGATCAAAGCCACGAGGCCCTGTTGCCGGAAAAAACGATTTATGAAATCATTTCAGAGGGCAACGACCTCATTCAGGTGGGCAGCGCCAGCGTAAACGCCCGCGCTTACTTGTCGCGATTCAATTTTACAGGCAACGACCAACAGAAAAAACTCGGCGTGTGCTCCGGCGGTGAGCGCAACCGCGTGCACCTGGCCATGACCCTCAAAGACGGCGGCAATGTGTTGCTGCTCGACGAGCCGACCAACGACATCGACATCAACACCTTGCGTGCGCTCGAAGACGCCCTGGAAGATTTTGCGGGCTGTGTGCTGGTCATCAGCCACGACCGCTGGTTCATCGACCGCTTGGCCACGCACATTCTGGCGTTTGAAGACGACGCGCAGGTGGTGTTTTTTGAAGGCAATTTTACGGACTATGAAGAGAGCAAACGCGCCAAGTACGGTGACGTGGCACCGCACAAGCCCCGCGTAAAACATATTTTGCAGTAAGCGTAAAAAGCCGCAGCTTAGCCCCTGAAAACTTTCTGATCATTAAACAAAAACCTTATGAACGGCATTCCCCCCCAATTGCAAAAACGCATCGACGAAGGCTACGAATTCAACTTCGGCGAGTACATCAACAGGGGTTTAAACCTGGTACAACAAGAAATTGGCCTGTTTATAGGCTTCACGCTGTTGTATTTTGTCATTTCTGCCACCCTGGGCACCATTCCCTTTTTTGGAAGTTTGGTGTCCTGGCTGGTCATTACCCCCGTTGGAACACTGGCATTCTACATTGCCGGGCACAAATTGGACAAAGGTGAAAAGCTGGAGTTCTCCGATTTTTTCCGGGGATTTGACAAAATCGGCGATTTGGTCATGACGGCTTTGCTAAGTGGCTTAATCGTTTTTGGGTCGTTGCTTCCAGGCATGATTTTGTTGTTTACCGGTGGAATCATGAGTTTTTATTCATTTGATTCAGATTTGGATTCGCTCAACATCGGGCTGTTGTCCCTTGGCGTGTTGTTGATGGTGATACCCGCTATTTATTTCTCGGTGGCATACCTATGGGCGTACCCTTTGGTTTGGTTTTACGACATGAAGCCTTGGGTGGCCATGGAAACCAGCCGTAAACTGACAGGCAAAAATTGGCTCATGGTCTTTTTATTTTTGTTGGTCACTGGTTTGATTGCTGCCTTGGGTATTGTGGGCCTGATCGTGGGTATATTATTCACGCTTCCGCTGATGTACCCGGCGCAGTACGCTGCTTTTGCGGATGTGACAGGCCTGCTGGAGGAGCAAGACGAAACAGATCAAACCGAC
>JBMOHO010000198.1:0-7434 GCA_049317805.1 Saprospiraceae bacterium | reverse complement strand
GTGTGGTCGCCCCGCATGTGTGGTCGCCCCGCATGTGTGGTCGCCCCGCATGTGTGGTCGCCCCGCATGTGTGGTCGCCCCGCATGTGTAATCGCCCCGCATGTGTAATCGCCTCAACCAAATCCCAAAACAAAACCAACGCCCTACCCCCCTTTTCTCCGGCGCACCTCCCATTCAATCATGCGCAGTTCCCGCCCGGCGTCGCCAGTCACGGAGGTATTTTCCTGAGCGCGGCGGATGAGGTACGGGATCACGTCGTGCACCTGTCCATAAGGCAGGTATTTGGCTACCCGGTAGCCTGCTTTGGCGAGGTTATACGTCAGAAAATCGCTCATGCCATACAATTGGCTAAACAGGCAGTGTGGGTGGTCGGCGGGGATGCCTTTTTGCGCCATCAGTTCGATGTGCAGGCGGGCGCTGTCGGCATTGTGGCTGGCGTTGCAAAGGGCAATGCGCTCCACTTGGTCCAGGCAAAAACGCAAAGCGGTGTTGTAATGATCGTCGGTAGCTTGTTTTGTTGGGTTGATGGGATTTTCATAACCCATTTCTGCCGCGCGTTTGCCCTCTTTTTCCATGTAGGCACCGCGCACCAATTTGGCGCCCAGGATAAATCCGGCGCGCCTGGCCCGATCAAAACTGTCAATCAAAAACTGCAAGCGGTCTTTGCGATACAACTGATACGTATTGTACACCACCACTTGTTTGCGGTTGTAGCGCCGCATCATGAGCCATACGAGGTGATCAATGCTGTCCTGAATCCAGGTTTCCTCTGCGTCTATGAACACCGCTACGCCCCGTTGGGCGGCGTGGTAGCAAATCGCGTCGATGCGTTTAAGCACATTGCGGTATTCCGTGAGTTCGTCACGGGTAAGCGTGGGGGCATGCTGGATGCGTTCCAGCAACCCAAAGCGCGCCAAACCGGTAATTTTGGTGCTCACCACAGGCACCGAGGACTCCCTGGAGGCAAATTCGATGGCTCGAATGTTTTCGTTCATCGTGTGGTTGAAGTCCTGCTCCGTTTCCTTGGCTTCCGCGCCATAGTCCAGGATGGTCAACACGCCGTATTTCCCCAGCCGCTGTATGGTGGGTTGTGAATCAAGCAAGGTAGTGCCGCCGACAAATTGTGGAAAAATGGTGCTGCGGACTATCCTTTCAGCCAACGGCAGGTTGTTTTCCACGGCCCAAAGCGCCACCGGCGAGCCCCAACGCACCGCCCAAGACCTGTTCATCCAGCGAAACAGCCAGGCCGTTTGCTTCAATTCAGCGTCGCTCAAGTGGGCAAAAGCGGTTTCCGTATTGTTAAAATCTACAGACGAGCCTGTCGTAACGGCAGATAGCGGCATATGGTGGTTTTTAATAAGCAGTAACAAAGGTAATGCAACGCAGTTCAAGCGAGTTGCCAAAGTCGCCAGGCGTGCTCCGCTTGCGCGTACAACATGCCCAAACCATTTTGAACAGCCGCCCTGCGTGCGCGTGCCTGCTGCAAAAGTAGCGTATCAGGCGGATTGTACACCAAATCAAATACACAATGTCCGGGTCCGATGCAGTCCCAAGGCAACGGGGGGCAGGCATCCACGTTCGGGTACATACCCAAAGGAGTAGTGTTAACAATCAGGGCCCGTGGATGGTGGTTCAGCCAGCCGACCACATCCGGGTAGCCCAATTGCCCATCTGCGGGTGTCCGCGACACCATTTGGTGCGCCGAACCCAAGCGGGCAAGCGCGTACCCGACGGCCTTGGCTGCGCCGCCTGTGCCCAGCACCAGCGCTGGAAGCGGCTGTTGCGCAAACCCCGGGAGCCATTGCAGCAAGGAATCCGTAAAACCCGACACATCGGTGTTGAACCCTTGCAATTGGCCATCCGAAGACACACACAGCGTATTCACCGCGCCCACAGCCGCAGCCACGGCATCTGTCTGGTGTATGTATGCCAACACCGCCGTTTTGTGCGGAATGGTCACGTTCAAGCCCCGCAAACCAGGCGTGCGGCCGATCAAGGCTGGCAAGGCAGAAACATCAGGCATTTCAAACAAACGGTACTCCGAGTCCAGGATGCCTTCCCGCACAAATTTGTCTGAAAAATACTGCCGCGAAAAAGAATGGCCAAGCGGATATCCGATCAGGCCGTAGATGTGGGGCATGTGGAGGGGTTGAGGGTTTAGGAGTTTAGGAGTTGAGGGGTTGAGGAGTTGAGGAGTTGAGGGGGTTTGGTATTTTTTAAGTCGGCAATGAGCTAAGTGTGCAATACAGTTTTTGAGGATGCAAGTTTACCATACCTTTATGCTTAAATCAACTGCTTTTGCATTTTTAACTGTTGAAACCGGACAAACTTACCCACATGCGTTTCTTACTTGTTTTTCTTTTGGCATGCCGCTTCATGAGCCTCCATGCCCAGTCTAACCCACCCAACATTGAACCGGAGCTGTGGCAAAAGGCTTTGGACAAACCAAATGCCCTCCACCCGGCCATGATCATCTTCAACGATCAGGTAGACGCCGATGCCCTTCTTTTGGAAATGGAAACGTCCCGTCTGTTGCCAGAGGACCGGGCTTTTACCGTGATCACGCGGTTGCAAGACAAAGCCAACGCCACCCAACCCGCCATATTACAACGCCTGCGGCAAATGTCGGGCCTCCGCGCCGCAGGTACACGCAGCCTGTGGATCATCAATGCCATCATCGTGGAAGGCGATAAATCGGCCCTCGAACGCATCGCTGCGTTTCCGGAAGTAGGTTTCATCGCGGGCGACCATCCCGAAGAATTGGACATGCCTGTAAACCGCACCAACGCAGCCTCCTCGCCCAATGGTACGGAGTCCGGCTTGCGCGCCATTAAAGCCCCCTTCATGTGGAACCTCGGTTATACCGGTTACGGCCGCAAAGTGCTGGTGATCGATACTGGCCAGGATCCCGAACACCCCGCCCTGCGCGAAAAATACTGGGGACACTGGGTGCCCAATTCCCAGGCATGGCGCGCCGGCGATGCGCCCGAAGATTGCGCACAGCACGGCACACACGTGACCGGTACAGCGCTTGGCCTCGACCGCAAAACAAACGACACCATCGGCGTGGCCTTCAACGCACACTGGATGGGAGGCCCCATTCAGTTCGCTGTCAGCGAGAGTGGCTGTGCCGTACCATTTGATCAGACGACCTTTTCATCGGTTGAAATATTCCAGTGGGCGCTCAATCCGGATGGCAACGCAGCCACTACTTCCGACATGCCCGACGTGATCAATTGCTCATGGCGCACTGGAGAATACGACTGCAGCATCAACAGCACCAAAACCCTGCTGACCAACGTAGAGGCGGCTGGCATCGGCATTTCCTGGGCGGCCGGCAACAACGGCCCCAATGCAACCACGGTCAGTTCCGGCAGCAGCCTGAACATGAGCCTGGTCAACACCTTCGCCGTCGGGGCTGTCAATGGCGCCAACGGAAGCCTGCCCATTGCCAGCTTCTCCAGCCGCGGCCCTACCCCGTGTGGTGGCGCCGGGTCGCTGCTCATCGTAGCGCCTGGCGTGCAGGTGCGCTCCTCGGTGCCCAACAACGGTTATGATTCGTTCGACGGCACCTCCATGGCCGCCCCACACGTGTCGGGCGCCATGGCCTTATTGAAAGAAGCTTTTCCCAACCTGTCGGGCATACAGATTAAACTGGCGCTGTACAACTCAGCCATTGACCTGGGTGCCGTCGGCGAAGACAACATCTACGGCAAAGGCGTAATCGACCTGAGCGCCGCCTACCAATACCTCATCGCCAACGGCAATACACCCACGCCGCCCCTCAGCGCGCAAAGAGACCTGATCGTGCTGAATTACACCGTTGACGGCGTGTGCAACGGCCCGGTCAACAGCACCGTTGAAGTGGAAAACGGCGGAACCGTACCCATTACTTCGATGCTGATCACTTACGGCATCAACAATGGCGTACAAAACACCTTTAACTGGACGGGCAACCTCCTGCCCAACACGTTCACCAGCATTAACCTGCCTGCCCTGGATGGTTTGCCGTTTGGCACGCAAGACTACGTAGTGGAGGTGTCGCTGCCCAACGGCCAGGTAGACCCCCGCAACCTCAACAACCGTTTTAAAACCCGATACGAGCGCTTTAATGAAAACTATGCTACCGCCTCTGTAACGACCCAGCAAACCTTGCCCGTGTGCGCCAACTCGCGGGTGCTGTTGGAATACGACCAGTCCGTAGCAGGCCAGGAAGTGGTAGAGTGGTACTCCTCGCCCAACAGCATTAACCCTTTGGCCACCGGTACGAGCTACCTTACGCCACCATTGAGCGCCAACACCACTTACTACGTCAACACCACCCGATTGTACAAGGTGGGCAAAACAAACACCAGCGCCACCAGCAACGGTTCCGGTGCCAAACTGCGCTTCACCGCCTTACGCCCTTTCCTGCTGCGCTCTGTGAAAGTATACGCCCCCGACGCTGGCGGACGCATCATCCGCCTGTTGGATAAAAACGGAACAGTCGTAGCACAAAAAACCATTGTGCTGCAACCCGGCGAAAACCGGGTCGACCTGAATTTCAACGTACCGGAAGGAACCAACCATGAATTGGAACTCAGCGCTTCGGGGAAAGCGCTCATTTTTGCAAACACGGGCATCTCTTACCCCTACACCATAGCAGGCGTGGTGTCCATCACCGCCAGTTCCCCATCCAGCATTTTCTACAATTACTTTTTTGACTGGGACATTTCGGCGCCATTGGTGTGCGGCCGCACGTCGGTACCAGTCACCGTCAATACCCTGTCTGCCGCCACTGCAGTGAGCATCAGCGCACCCGACACCCTGTACCTGTCGCAAGGCAATGCCATCACATTCACCGATGCCACTTCGGGCGCTACCAACCAATTTTGGGATTTCGGCAACGGCAGCACCGGTACCGGCGCCAATCCGACCGCAACATACACTACCATCGGCGATTACACCGTAAGCCTCGTCAACCGCAACGGCGCAGGCTGCAACAACGCCGGTCAAAAGAAATTGTATGTACGCCAATCGGTTGCTGCACCTCAACCCCTCCTGACAAAGGAACAAATCAACCTGTTCCCCAACCCGAGTGGCGATGTGCTGTTCATCGGATTTGAAACCGCGCTTGAAGGCCGGGTCGACGTGTCGTTTATCGACCTCTATGGCCGCCAGGTGCAGTTTTTAGCGGATCAATCAACCATCGGCGGCGCCATAGAGACCGATGTGCACCTTTTGCCCGCAGGCGTTTACATTGTTCAAATCAAAAAAGCGGAACAATTGCTCTGGGTGGGTAAATTTGCAAAAAAATAACCGTCTTTGACCGGATTCGAACATCCAACACACCTCTATTTTCTGGCCGGCATACCGGGGCTCTTGCTCTTGTATGCCGGTTGGCGTATGTGGCGTACCCGTGCCTTGGCACGCCTGGGCGATCCCGCGCTCCTGGCAGCCCACCTGCCGCAATCCCTGTACGAAGGGCTGCGCCTGGCGTTGTGGGCGGTAGCGCTGGTATTGTTGGTGCTGGCCTGGGCCAACCCACAAGGCGGCACAGTACTCACCAAACAAAAACAGGAAAGCATGGATTTGGTCATCGCGCTGGATGTGTCAAGCAGCATGCTGGCGCAGGATGTGTCGCCCAATCGGCTTGAACTGGCCCGGCTTTTTGCGCGGCGGCTCATAGATGCTTTGCCCGGCGAGCGCATCGGCCTTGTTTTTTTTGCCGGTGAAGCGGCGCTGCAAATGCCGTTGTCTACCGATGCCTCTGCTGCGCAAATGCTGCTGCGCAACGCCAATCCGGCCACTTTCGAACCCCAGGGCACGCACCTTGCACAGGCCATCGCGGTGGCCCAGCGCTGTTTTCTGGCCGGTTCGGAGGGCGCGGGCAGGGCGCTGGTGGTGATCACCGACGGCGAAGACCACGAGGGCGAAGCCGAAACATTAGCCAAACAATGCTTCGAGCAGGGCACCGTGTTGTTTGTCGTGGGCGTAGGCACACCCGAAGGCGGTGCCGTTCCGCTTGGCCCGCACGGCGTAAAGCGCGACGATGCCGGAAACCCCGTGATCAGCCGCCTGAATACCGACTTGCTGAGCCAATTAGCCGGTGCCGGTGGCGGAAGGGCGTTTGACCTGCGGCGCAGCCAAACAACCCTGTCTGCCCTGCTGGCGGAGCTGAAACAACTCGACAAGCGCAGCACCAGCGTCCTGTCCCTGGCACAAACACAATCGTTCTACGCCTGGTTGCTGCTGCCTGCCTGGCTGCTGCTGTGTTTGTGGCTGTGGATCCCGGCGGTCAAACCACCCAATACGCAGCCATGAAAACAACAAGTTTTGCGCTCCTGATGGTGTGTTGCGGCTACTTGTTGCCCGCACAAACGGCCGACTCGCAGTACGACCGCTCCAAATACAAAGAAGCGGAAGAGGCTTATCGAAAATCCCTGAAGGAGGATACCAATGTTCCAGGACGCGGCCCCTACAACCTCGGCAATGCCCAATACCAGCAAGGCAAATACCAGGAATCGGCCGAACAATACCGGGAATCATTGAAAAACGCCCCCGATAAAACGCTGCAAGCCGACGCCTGGCACAACCTCGGCAATGCCCAATTCAAACAACAGGACTACCAAGGCGCCGTAAACGCCTATTCCAAAAGCCTGCGCCTACGCCCCGGGGACGCCGACACCAAAAAAAACCTCCTGCTCGCCAAACGGCAACTGACCGAACAACAAAAACAGCAACAGGAACAACAGCAACAACAGGAGGAACAACAACAGCCGCAGCACGATCAGCCGCAGGGCCAACAGCCGCAAGACGCCCCGCCCGCTTCACCGCCGCCCGGGCAAGCCCAAACCCCGCAAGCCAAAAACCTGGATGAAGCCCGCCGCTTTCTGGAAACGGCCGTCGACCCCGAAGACCAGCGCAGCTCGCGGAAGTACCGGGAGGGAGAGCCGTCAAAAAAACCGGCGGGGGGTGGGAAGGATTGGTAGGGGGGCATTCACCAAACAACCTACCATACCTTCACGGATTTGCCCTGTTGAAGCACTTCGCCAGCGGATTCCACGCGCCAGAAGTATAAGCCGGAGGGCAAATCACTGGTCTGGATGTTTTGGTAACCCGCCGAAACAGCTGCTTCGCGCACCAGCCGCCCCGTGGCATCAAAAAGCCGGAAAACCGAAGCAGTTATCCCAGTCGATAAAAACACCACCAGGCGATCTGAAAATGGATTGGGCGATATGCTTGCTGCGATGCTTTCGTTGACATCTCCCGTACCACTCACCCCCAACTCCAGCACCCGACACAGCGTATCGGCACTGTTGGCATTGCTGACCACCAAACAAACCGTGTACACGCCTTTAGCATCATACGCATGCACCGGATACTGCGCGGTGCTGCTCTGGCCGTCGCCGAAGGTCCAGTACCAGTTGGCAGGCTCATAATCCGACAAGTCCG
>JBMOHO010000197.1:0-7459 GCA_049317805.1 Saprospiraceae bacterium | reverse complement strand
TTCCGGTTGTGTAAGCAGTTTTAGGGTGCGCACCAGTGTTCCCCGCACGCCATCCGGGCCATCGGCATCCATCAGGTATTGTTGCACCGTACCGTCTTTTCCGTTGATGATGACGTAAAAACGGTTATTGACACGGCTCACATACAAGCAGATGCCGTACACCTCCCCAATGTTGGTGGCGATGCGCCCGCCAGGTACGGGTTTCAGGCTGCGGTCGGTCGGGTCAAGCCGTTGAATCCAGATGCTGTTGTCCGACCGGTCAGAGCACACCACCAAATCAATTTTTTGGCCATTGTGGAGCGGAAAGCCGCTCCGGATGTCCACATTGTTCGGATCGCCACCCGGGTAGGTATGCAGGCGTTTGCCGTTGAGGTCGTACACTTCGAGGCCGTAATCTTTGATGGTGCCCACCACCGCGCTGTTGGCCGGATTGGCAGCATTGTACCAAATGGCGGGGTCGTCGGCAGCATCGTCCTCTGTTTTGGCCGGGGCGGATTCCGTTTCCAGCACGGCTGTCAGGGTAGGCACACCGGATAAGCGCAGAGTCGGTGGGAGCTTGGGCGCACAAGCACTGATTAGCAATGCCAAAAACAGGGTAGGAAGGTATTTCATGATAAAAGTTTTTGAATACTTACAAATTGATCCGCACCCCAAAACGGCCCCACCAGGAGTAAAACTCCTGTTGTTTGATCCGGTCGCGCTCGCCAATGTAATAGCGCAGGGGCTGGTTGGTGAGGTTTAGGGCGTTGACGTAAATTTGAACATGCTTCGTCAGGTTGTAATTAGCGTTGAAATCAACGTACAAATTGCGCTCGTAGTAAATGTCCCAACTTTTTTTGATGCCTAATTCATCCAAAAAGGCGTCGTTGAAATTGGCCGACAACTTGGCGTACCATTTCGGGGAATCATAAATGAGCGCCAGGTTTACGGTGTTGGGCGACTGGCCTGGCAAACGGATTTCCTCCTCCTGCCCCTGCCGCTCGGCAATAACTGCCCTTGACCAGGTGTGGGTATAGTTGAAATAAATGCCGCAATACTTCCAGCCGCCGGGCAATTGGTAAAATTGCTGGTTCCAACTGATTTCCGCGCCCGCCACATCGGCCTGTTTGCCGTTTTGAGCGGTGGTGACAAAAAACCAGCCCGGACGGCTGATGTCTTCCACATAAATGCGCTGCTCAAAATAGTAAATAAAATCGTCGATCCGCTTGTAAAACACTCCGCCCGACAGGATGCCTGCGCGGGCCAGGTACTTTTCGGCCAGCAAATCGAAGTTGATGGCCTGTGCAAAATTGAGGTTCGGGTTGCCCTGGGTGATTTCCCGGGAATCCAGTTCCGTTTGCCGATAAGGCAAGATGTCATCAAAATTAGGCCTCGAATACGTCCAGGTCAACGCTGCGCGGTAGTTGGTCGTTTGATTGGGGCTGTATTTAAAGTGGAACTGCGGGAGGATAAATTTGTAATCCCGCTCACTGCGCAAGGAATCAAACCCTTGAAAAGCATCCGAAAAGGGTTCAAAACGCAAATTTATGCCCGTATAATCCACATTCGTATGTTCATAGCGCACACCGCCCAACACCATGAACGGCCCCCAGTAATGCGTAGCCATGAGGTATCCGGCGTAAATAGATTCTTTGGCGGTAAAGTCTTCGCCCAAGGACTGCTGCTTGGTGTCGCTTTCCTGCAACTTGAAATTTTGGAAATAATAGCGGGCAAAATCGCGGCTTTTTTCCGGATCGGGCGTCTCGCCAAGTTCATAATTGCGGTTGAGCAGGTTGTTTTCCTCAAAGCCGCCGTACACCGTTTCGAGGCTCAATTTGGGGCCAATGAGGTTGTATATCTGGCGGATGCTGTCGAAAGGTGAATTCACGGCAAAAATCTGGAAATACTTGCTGTACACCAGGCCTTCATTCTGGCGCTCTTTGTCTTTTAGACGCACCTTGCCGCCCACTTTGATGCTGCCGTGCCCACGGGTGGTTTCATAAAAACGTTCGACGTTGAGTCGACCGGTGTGGTTGCGGTCGGTGGTGCGGGTGTCCTGTAGCAGCATTTCGTCAAACTTAAAATCAGCCGGATTTTCAACCGAGATGGAGTCTTTGGGTCGGGGAAAGCTGATGCGGGGCCAGTTGGGCTCTGACAAGTCCAACTCAATGTTAATCAGGTCGTTGATAAAGTTCATGTCAAAGCGGTCGGGAATGTCCTCGTTGGCCTGCGAGCGGCTAAAGAGGTATTCGACGCCCCATTTTTCCCAACGGTGCTTGCCGCCAAAGTTACCGCTGAACAAGGTCTGTATTTTGGTTCGGTCGCGCACGTCACTTTCCACGCGGGCCTCCCGGGAAGATGTTTCGCTGGTCAAAAAGCCACTGCCTATGTTGTAGCGTGTACGCCGGCGAATTTCGTGGTCGGTGAAACGGTTGTACATCATGTTGAGCGAAAAGCGGTGGTTGGGGTTGGGTCGAAAATCCCAGGTGCCACTCAGGCCAATGCGTTGTCGGTTGATGTCGTAATGCCGCAATTGAACGTCATCGTAGTGGATTCTGAAGGTCGTATCGCCTCCGAAGCGCGATTCGTTGAAATCAAATTCCATGTTGTGCGAATCGCGGTTGTCGTCCAGGATGGATCCATTGGCGTAAAAACCCCACCGCCCCTGCTCAAAACGCTGACCGTATGCAAACTGGGCGCTGTAAATGGGTTGTTTGCTGAGGTTGTTGTACCCGGTGGTCAATGCTCCATGCACCTCCGGTATGGTGTCTCTTGCTGTTTTGGTGTTCAGGTTTACCGCTCCGCCAATGGCGTCACCGTCCAGATCAGGCGTGAGTGCTTTGAAGATTTCCACCGAGGAAAGCTGGTCGATGGGCACTACATCAAGCGCCACATAGCGGATACCGCCTTCGGGCGAGGGAATTTGTTCGCCGTTGACGCTGAAATTGGAGAGCTCCGGCGGTGTGCCGCGCAGTTGCACGTAGCGGCCTTCGCCCTGGTCGCGCTGCAGGGTGATGCCGGGCACCCGCGCGATGGATTCAGCGGCATTGAGGTCAGGGAACTTGACCATTTGTTCAGCCGAAATGACGTTTTTGATGCTGGTGGCCGTGCGCTGGTCGTTCAAGGCAGCGGCCTGCCCCAGCAGGGATGACTTGATTTCCACATCCTGCAACAAGGTTCCGTCGGGGCGCAAGTTGAGGTTTTTCTCCAGCACTTCTTTGTTGCCAAATTCGAAAAACACAGAATCCTGGGCATAACCAAGGTAAAACGCGGCTAAATATCCTTGCTTAAGCGACACATCGCTCAGGAGAAACAACCCGTTGTCATTGGTGACGCCGCCCACATCAGTGCCCGTTACCCGAACAGTGGCACCCACCAGCGGCGCGCGGGTTTCCTTGTCGAGCACCCTGCCGAAAATGGAATGCGTTTGGGCATAAAGACAAACAGGCAGCATCAGGGCCAAACCCGAAATGGCCATGGAAATGTTGTAGCGTTTCATGACGCAAGAAGTTAAATATTGATCTTAATCAATGGAACGCGGATGAGACGAAGGCCAGGCAGCCTCCGTTTCATCCGCGTTCTATTCAAATCTGAAAAGCGGTATTTTCAACAATTAACGGCGGATAATCAGCTTGGCAACAGCCGTTTGGGTGGCCGAACGCACCTGAAGGGTATACACACCGTTTGCAGCATCGGTGCGCAAGGAGGCCACACCGGAGGGCTCCATTATCCAGGTTTGCACTGCACGACCCGTTTGGTCAAACAGCAAAACGTTTACCTCCTGGCCGGCAAATGCATCCAGCGCAAGGGTAAAATGACCGTCAAAACTTGGATTGGGCGACAAGGCCAACACTGAGCCGTCAAGCAGTTCCTGCGCAGCAGAAGACAAGCGGTAGTAAATCACGAGTTGCGGAATGCGCTCAGGGTGGTTGAGGCCGTCGCCGCCGTCGTCCGGATCTTCTACATTTTCAAAAGATTCTATGTCGCGTGCGTTGTCTTGCGTGCTGGCACCCTGATCCTGGCCGGCCAACATAATGCCAATGGCGTTGCCCGGTTTCCAGCCATTGCGGTTCACCACATCCTGAATGAGCGCCTTGAGGTCTGGCGTACGATAAGGCTGCCAGATGGTCCAATCTTCGCTGCACTGCCATACCACAGACGATGCGTTGTAATTGCGTGCCGTGATCAGGTCGGTGTCGTTGTACGTGACGGCGCTGTCTGTTGCCTCAGATTTAAAGGTAATGATGGCCAAATCGCCTTCGTCTTCGTGGGCATACAGCGCAATGAAAGCCGAATCAATAATGGCGTTTTTAGGCACCTTGACGCCCCGGAATACGAGACCGGTGATGACTACGTTGAACTCATCGCCTTCCCAACCGGCGTCCAGGTCATCATCGTATAATTTATCAATTTGAGCGTTGATTTGCTCGGCATCGTCGGTAGAAATTTTGGTGGTTCCATCCAAACCGGTCATTTTGATGCGAACGGTGTCCAACAATTGCGCATTTGCTGCTTGCAGGCAAAAAACAAATCCGATGATTAATAGTAACTGTTTTTTCATGGCAAACTTGATTTTGTGAAACAGCAAAGAAAGCGATGCTGGCTTAAGCAGCCTTGTCCGCAAGGTTAATTTATCGTAAATATTGATTGGGCCTCAAACTGGCACCAATACCGTTACCCGCTGCTGTTCAACCCGAAAGGCCAGATCGCCCTCGATTTTCAGTCCCTCGCCGTCCAAATTGATGTAATGCGGACCGCTTGACTGTAAACGGAGCGTTTTTGCCCGAAAATGTTCGATAAAATCCAGATCATACACTTGTTTGCGCAAAAAAGCCGGAACAGCGGCAAAATAACGCCACCGCGGTACGGCCCGCAGCACGACAATATCGAGCAAACCATCGTCGATCAACGCGCCCGGGGCGATCTCCACGCCGTAACCGTACATGGGGCCATTGCATACTGCCACCGATAAGGCGCGCATGGGAAAACGCCGTCCGTCGGCCTCTATCTCAAAATCGATCATCGGGTGCATCAGCCCGGCCTGCACTGCCCTGTAAAAATAAGGCAGCAAGCCACGCGTATGGTTGCGGCGGGAAAGGTGGGCCACCAGCCCGTCGAAACCTACACCGGTAAGGTTCAGGAACAAGCGATCATTGATCCAGCACGCATCGATGTGGCGGTTTGTGGCCGAGTTGAGCAGGCGCACGGCATGATCCATATCGCGTCCGATGCCCAGGTGCATGGCCAGCCCGTTGCCGGAGCCTGCCGGAACGATGCCCAGCGGCAAATCGCTCCCGAGAAGCCCCTGGGCTACCTCGTTGACGGTGCCGTCGCCACCCACGGCTACCACCACTTCATAGCCCTCGGCTGCTGCGTTTTTAGCCAGTTCTGCGCCATGGCCGGGTGCGTCTGTGACCACAATACCGTATTCAAATTTTCGATGATCCAAAAATTTGTCTACGCTTTGGCGCAGGTGTTTTTGCCACTGTTTACCAGCCTTGGGGTTTACAATAAACAACATTTGCCGGGGACGCAGGACGTCCGTCCAGAACCCCTCGGGTTCCACCGGATGAGCATGTTCCATACAATCAGGAGGTGGATTTACGGGCGATTACGTAGTTGCGCCACGCATGGATAACCGTCTGCATGTCTTCGGGCAGTTCCGATTCAAACCGCAGGTGCTCACCTGTAACCGGATGAACAAACCCCAACACCTTGGCGTGCAAGGCCTGGCGCGGGCAGGCCAGCAGGAGCTTGTCGGCAAATTGCTTGTATTGGGCGTACAAAGTGCCTTTGAGCACCCGGTTGCCGCCGTAGCGGGGGTCGCCAAACAAGGTGTGACCGATGGACTTCATGTGTACCCGTATCTGGTGGGTTCTACCGGTTTCGAGGCGGCATTCCACGAGGGTGGTGTAGTAAAAACGCTCGATGACGCGCCAGTGCGTCACCGCGTGTTTGCCCTGTTCGCCCTCCGGAAATACCATGAACAGCTTGCGGTCGTTGGGGTTTCGGCCAATGTGGCCTTCCACCGTACCGCTGTCGCCCTCCACATCGCCCCAAACCCGGGCCCAATAGCGGCGCTCGATGGTGTGGTGAAAAAACTGATTGGCAATGTGCGTCATGGCGTAGTCGTTCTTGGCAACGACCATAAGACCTGTGGTGTCTTTGTCTATTCGGTGTACGATACCGGCCCGACTGGATTCATTGCCTTCTTTCACCGGCAGTTTATTCACCATTTCCTTGAGGTGCCAGGCCACTGCGTTTACCAGGGTGCCGCTCGGAATGCCCACGCCCGGGTGCACGGCCATGTTGTACGGTTTGTTGATGATCAGCACGTCATTGTCCTCGTACACAATGTTGAGGGGGATGTCTTGCGGCGATACATCATACGCGTCTTCTGCGTTTCTGGGCAGCACAATGCTGATGTGGTTGCCGGGTTTGACTTTGTAATTGGGCTTGACCTCCTTGTCGTCTACCCGCACTGAACCGGCCCGAATGGCATTTTGGACCCGGTTGCGCGTGCGGTTGCTGAGCCGGTCCATCAAAAATTTATCGAGCCGGATGAGCGACTGGCGCGGGTCAACCTGGATGTCGTGTCGTTCGAACCATTCGTCATCAGCCGTACCAGGTTCATCTGAGCCGTCTTCCGGTTCGTCGCTGTGGTCATCGCTGGGATCGCGAAAGTCCGGTTCTAATTCTTCTTCTAAAGGATGTTTGGGCATAGTCAGACAAAGGTACTGAAATTTTGATACAAAATAGATCAAATTTATGCACATCCCGGCCTTTTGATCCGGTTTTTTTTGTAATTTTACCCATACATTCGTCAACCACAGTTTCAAAATGAAAAAAAGAACTTTTTTAAAGACCGGTCTTGTCCTCGGTGTGGGCGCCGCATTTTCCCCATTGGCCAAAGCCCTTGCAAACGATGGCCCCGAAAACGTCCTGATGCCGACCATGCGCTCCATGCCGCCGTTTGAACTTCCTCCCCTACCCTATGGATACGACGCGTTGGAGCCCCTGGTAGACACCATGACCATGCAGGTGCACCACGACAAGCACCACGCCGCCTATGTGAACAACCTGAATGCCGCCCTCGAAGATTCCACTATGAAAGGAATGGTCATCGAAGACATTTTAAGGGGTGTAGACAAAGACGCCAAGGTGCAAAAACTCCGCAACAATGCTGGCGGACACTACAACCACAACCTGTTCTGGCAGCTCATGACCCCGGGCGGAAAATCCCTCGACCCTGCCAGCAAGCTGTACAAAGCCATCATGGAGGAATTTGGCGCTTTCGCCAACTTTGAAAAACTGTTCAAAGACGCCGCCAAAGGCGTGTTTGGTTCCGGATGGGCCTGGCTCTGCGCCGGACCCGGAAAAAAACTGTACATCAGCCAAACCCCCAACCAGGACAACCCACTGATGGTGAACCTCGTGGACAAACCCGGCGTACCCCTCCTGGGCATCGACGTGTGGGAGC
>JBMOHO010000196.1:0-7508 GCA_049317805.1 Saprospiraceae bacterium | reverse complement strand
GACTTCAGTCGCCGACCAAGCGACGGCGACTCCAGTCGCCGACCAAGCGACGGCGACTCCAGTCGCCGACCAAACGACGGTGCCTTCAGTCGCCGACCAAGCGCTGACGCCTGAAGCCGCTAACGTTTTGTCCGAGACTGAGGTCGCGGACAAAACGTGTTTGTCGGCGACTAAAGTCGCCGATACTATTCGGAGGGCCTGGTTGCTGATCGTTTTCGGAACCGCCCTGACTGCCATAGGCACCTGGTGGGCCAGCCAAACGTACGGAAACGTGTTCCACGGATTCTTTTACGATTACCTGACGCCAGGCGTGACCATCAGCGCCATCGGCTGGTTTTTGCTCGCACGGCACGCCTGGAACGGGCAGCCGCTCATTCCCTTTGAAGCAGCTTTGTCGGCAGCCAGCTTTGGCATGTACTTCGTGCACGTGCTGGTGATGGACTGGTGGAGCGAAGCCGGTTATTGGCAAAGCAAAGGGCATCCGGCGCTATGGATTCCGGTGGTGGCCGTTATGGTGTACGTGATGAGTTTTGTGTTTGTCGCCTTGTTGCGCACAACGGGGTGGGGGAGGAGGGTGACGTGAAACGCAACAACTTCCGCCTCTATTTCGCCATCCAATGGCTTTCCCTGGCCTTCGTCCGGGCGTACCTGTACTTCCGTTTCGAGGCCATACGCGATCTGGGATTGCCACCCGACATGGCGCTCGACTCCAAGGCCATGCGCCGCCTGCAACACTACTTTTACGGCACTACTTTTCTGAGCATCGTTTTTGGATTACTACACGGCCGCCGCCGATCGGCCACCGAAAAATACCTGTTCAGCAACCTCGCCGCCCTGTCGTATTACTTTGACGACCTCGCCGACGCGTACCGCCAGGAAGATGTCGGCGAGCACACCTGGATGAACAACCCGGAAACCTACGGACACCGTGCCGACACCCGCGGAGTGTCGCTCCATTTATTGGAAAACCTCTACCGCCATCTGCCACCGGATTGCATAGATGAATTTAAGGGATACCTGCATCGGGTATTCAACGTAGAAACAGCCGGCAGGCAGCAAATCGACCATGCGCTGGACTTCGACGCGCTGTGGGCCATAACCCGGGAAAAAGGCGGCGCTTCGGTGCTGTTGTTCCGCCGCATCCTGCGTACGCCCTTGTCAGAGTCCGAACGCGAGGCCCTGTTTGCCTTTGGCGGACTCATTCAGCTTTGTGACGACGTGTCGGATATCTGGTTCGATCACCAAGACGGGACCATGACCCTCCCGCTTCATTTTGCCCGTAGACAAGACCTGTCTGGTTTGCGCCGGTTTTTTGATGCAGAGGTGACGCGGGTACAAAAACGGTTCGAATCCATAGAAAAACAGCCTCGGCGCCTTTGGGGCGGCCCTGATACCGCGTGGTCTGCCGTGGAAATCCTGGTTGCCATCGCCCGCGTTTGCCTTGATGCATATGACCGGTTGTTGGAAAAAAACGGAACTTTACCTTTTCACGACCGCAACGCCATGGTCGTAGACATGGAGCGCTGGCACAATCGCCTGCGTTTGGTCCGGCGCTTGTCGCTGGGCAGGTAACCTTTACACAGCCGCATTATTGAAGCACATCATGCCAACACACATCCAACAGACCATTGCCCAAAGCATTGCCGTGAAACAGGCCTTGCTCGACGACCCCTTCTTTTTGCAAAAAATAGCCCACTGCGCGGAGTTGTGGACAAACACGTTCCGAAACGGTGGAAAAATACTCTTTTGCGGCAACGGCGGCAGTGCGGCCGACGCCCAGCACCTGGCGGCCGAGTTGTCGGGCCGTTTTTACATCAATCGGGCGCCCTTGTTTGCCGAAGCCTTGCACGTGAATACTTCCTACCTCACTGCCGTGGCCAACGACTTCGGATACGACCACGTCTACGCCCGCATGGTGGAAGCGGCCGGCCGCACAGGCGATCTGCTGGTGGCCATGAGCACTTCCGGTAATTCGCCCAACATCCTCGCAGCGGTGGCACAAGCCCGGGCCAGCGGCATGACCGTGGTGGGTTTCACCGGCCTAACCGGCGGTCTGATGGCCGACCTGTGCGATGTGCTGCTCAACGTGCCCTCCACCGATACGCCACGGATACAGGAAGCCCACATGCTTATCGGCCACATCCTGTGCGAACAGGTGGAGCGCAACCTTTTTGCCTGAACGCGCTCTATGAGACATAAACCATTTCGACACCTTGCCATGATCAAACTTTGCCTTGCAACCGCCCTTGCGCTTTGCACCACCGTGCTGCTCTTCGCCCAACAAGGCCTGACCGGCGAATATTACAACGGCACCAATTTCGAAAAACTGAAACTCACCCGCACGGATCCGAAAATCGACTTCCTGTGGTATCGGACGGCCCCTGCCAAGGGCATCGATCCGGAATCGTTTTCGGTGCGCTGGTTCGGACAAATCAAACCACCAAAATCCGGTACCTACTCTTTTGTCGCCAAGGTAGACGACGGCGTACGGGTAAAAGTAAACGGCGTCATCGTCATTGATTCCTGGCAGTTGAACAACCACGTCAATTACGACGGTCAAATTGCGCTCCAGGCAAACAAGCTGTACAAACTCGAAGTGGAGTATTTCAATGCCCTTTTGGAAGGCGAAGCGCGATTGTACTGGCGGTTGCCAGGGGCCAGTTTCCAGGAGTACCAGCTGATCGAATCCGAATTCTTTTATCAGCCGGGCGCAAAACTGGAGCCGCCTGCTCCCAAACCGGCCCCGGCCACCGTGCCGAAGCCGGTAAACCCGCCGCCGCAAAAAAAAGTGGAGGCGCCCGTGACAAAAGACTCGCTTGAAAAATACACGCCCAAAAACGTCATGTTCGTAAAAGGACAAAGCGTCATTTTGACCGAATCGTACGCCGAACTGGATCGTTTTGCCGCTTTTTTGCTGCGCAATCCGTCGCTCAACGTGTCGGTTGAGGGGCATACCGACATCAATGGCGACGCTGAAAAAAACCAGATCCTGTCTGAAGACCGTGCCCGTGTGGTCGTTGATTATCTTTCCCAAAAAGGCGTAAACGCCACTCGACTGAGTTCAAAAGGGTTTGGGGAAACCCGGCCCGTCAACCTCGACAAAACAGAAGCGGGTTTTGCGCAGAACCGTCGAGTGGCGTTTGTGATCAAACAGGAATGATTGTGTTTTGTCAGGACAATATCGTGGCCCGCGTAGCATCCAGCATCGCCCGACACTCACCCAAACTCGGCCCCTGCGCATACACCCGCAACACCGGTTCGGTGCCTGACGGCCGAATCATCACCCACTTTTCGTCGCCAAACAAAAATTTGAACCCGTCGACCGCTTCCGTGCCCACAACAGCATACGGCCCGAAAGCAGTGTAAGCGCCAGCCTGGCAGTGGTTGATGACCGCCTGTTTTTGGGCTTCCGTGATGTGCAGGTCGTCGCGTTCAAACGCGAACGGCCCCACCAGGTCGTACACTTCCTGCACGAGGCCCTTGATGGTTTTGCCGGTGCGGGCCATGAATTCGAACACCAGCAGGCCCATCCACACGCCATCCCGCTCGGGGATGTGGCCTTTTACGGCTAAACCGCCCGACTCTTCGCCGCCCACCAGCACATCTTCCTGGGTCATGATTTCGGCAATGTATTTGAAGCCGATCTTGGTGATTTCGTAAGGAAGGCCGAACAGCTCGGCCATTTTTTTCATTTTGTCGGTCACCGAGAACGTGAACACCACTTTGCCGTTCATGCCTTTGTACTTGTGGAGGTACAGGAGCAGGATGAGCAGCAGGTGGTGGCTGTCTACAAACTTGCCGTCTTCGTCGAACATGCCGATGCGGTCGGCGTCGCCGTCGTTGGCTAAGCCCACGGTGAGGTTTGGGTTGTTGCGGATCGTTTCGCTCAGCAGGGTCAGGTTGCGGTCAATGGGTTCCGGAGCCTGGCCCTCCATGTTCGGGTTCCATTCGCAGTGCAGCAGCAGGGCACCGGGCAGCAGGGCGCGTACCGCGTTTTGGCCGGCACCGAACATGGCGTCGTAAGCCACATGGCTGGCCACCGCCTGAATGAGCGGCATGTCGAAACTGCTGCGGGCATGGTCTAAGTACATGCTTTCCAGGTCGTTGTACTCCAACAGGCCTTGTTGCTCCAGTTCCGCGAGCGACGGCAAGGTGGCTAAGGAGCACACTTCCGGAATAAGCGTTTCTACGGCTGCAATGCCCGAGGGTACCATGGGGCCGCCGTAGGCCGCTTTGAGCTTGAAGCCGTTGTACGACGGCGGATTGTGGCTGGCGGTGATTACCACGCCGATGTGGGCCTGGAGCTTGACCACCCCGAGCGACACCATGGGCGTAGACACAAAGCCTTTGGCGATGTATACCTTGATGCCATGTGCGCCCAGTACCTGAGCGGTCACTGTTGCGAACAGTTCGCCGGCAAAGCGGCAGTCGTGCCCCACCACCGCAGTGGTCATGTGTTGTTGGCGCATGTACAGCGCAGTGGCTTCTGCTACGCGTTTCACGTTGTCTACGGTGTAGTCGTCCGCGATGATGGCACGCCAGCCATCGGTGCCGAATTTGATCGGTGTTGCCATAAATGGATTGATGTTTACAAATGGATAAAACGATGTGTGGGGGTTCAGCGCTTGTGGGGGCAAAAATATCAGAAAAGCGGTACGTTTGTGTGCCGTTTACCCGACGAGGTTGGGAAAATAATATTTTATACATGTACACCCGCACCGACACGTACCGACATAAAGGTTTGCGCCGCCGTCTTGTGGCAGACCTGCGCCACCGCGGCATCCAGAGCGAAGCGGTGTTGTCGGCCATAAACACTGTACCCAGGCACTTTTTTTTCGACAATGCCTTCGAGGAACACGCTTATGAAGACAAGGCTTTTCCCATCGGCAACGGCCAAACCATATCCCAGCCCTACACCGTGGCATACCAGTCTAATCTGTTGGAGGTCAAAAAAGGCGACCGCGTGCTCGAAATCGGCACCGGCTCGGGCTACCAGGCCGCCGTTCTGGCCGAGATGGGGGCTCGGGTGTACAGCATTGAACGACAGGAAGCCCTGCACTTGCAGGCCGAACTGCTCTTGCACCACTTGGGCTATGCCAGAGTCCGCTGTTTTTTTGGTGACGGCACTCAGGGACTCCCAGCCTGGGCGCCCTTTGACAAAATCATCGTCACCGCTGGTGCCCCCGTGGTTCCCGACGCGCTCAAAAACCAGCTGACCATCGGCGGATTGCTCGTGATCCCTGTGGGCGAGGAGCTTCAGTACATGTACCGTTACCGCCGAACCAGTGAGCATGCCTGGCAGGATGAAATGTTCGACGCCTTTCGGTTTGTGCCGTTTTTGGGCGGCACGGAAAAGAAATAAATGCGGAATGCGGAATAGGCGCTGCTTTTGGTTGTTTCGGGGGGGAAGATCAGAATATGGAATAGTGGAAAACATTACGAGGCGTGTTTTGACTTTTTTACCACTAAGGCACTAAGACACACTAAGGCGTGACGCCCTCCTTATTTTTTTCCTCTATTTTCATGGTGTTTCTTAGTGTTTCTTGGTGTGCCTTAGTGCCTTAGTGGTTAAAAAAAGGGTACAACGCATTGAATTCGACCCTTCCTTCGTACAACACGGGCCCAACAACAAGATACAACCAAAAGCAGCGCAAATTCCGCATTCCGCATTCCGAACTCCGCATTCCCTCCGCCTGTCTTTTTGTCGCGCCCCCTGCCACCAAACCCCCAATCCGAAATCCCCAATCCGAAATCCCCAATCATCTCCGGCACTTTTTCTGCCAAAATTGGGTTGTAGGGGCAATGGCAAGTTATTTGCCGGTTACGTTGAACCCCAATGGCGTCTGAATCAACAGAATTAGGCAATTTCAGCCAAATGTACATTTTTCCCTGTTTTTGAACCCGCAATCCGCGAACTTTGCGCCATGAGTATGTTTGATCTTTGGAATATGAACCCACACGAGGACGACGAGCCCGATTTGGTGCCCCTTTTTTCTTTGGAAGACGATGAGGAAGCAAAAGACGATGAGGTGTTTCCCGATACCCTGCCCATTTTGCCCCTCAAAAATACGGTGTTGTTTCCAGGCATAGTGACGCCCATCACCATTGGACGCGACAAGAGCATCCGCGCCGTGCAACGCGCCTACGAAGAAAGCCGCTACATCGGCGTGTTGTCTCAACAAGACGTCACTATTGAAAACCCTTCCGCGCGCGACCTGTATGCGGTGGGCACCATTGCGCGCATCCTGAAATTGCTCAAAATGCCCGACGGCTCTACTACGGCTATTTTGCAGGGCCGAAAACGCTTCCGTTTAGAGCACATGATCAAGGAAGACCCGTACATGGAAGGCCGTGTGGTGTCGCTCGAATACCTGCTGTCAAAAAACACCATGGAATTCAAGGCGCTTATCAGCAGCATCCGCGACGCAGCCCGCCACATCATTGAGCTGTCGCCGCAGATTCCTTCCGAGGCAGTGGTCATGTTGAAAAACATTTCCAACGACAATTTCCTGCTCAACTTCATCTCGTCGAACCTCGGCATCGACGTGGAGCCCAAACAGGAAATCCTGGAAATCAACGACCTGAGCATCAAGGCCAATACCATCCTGAAACACATGGATTCCGAACTTCAGCTCCTGGAGCTGAAAGACCAGATCGAGTCCAAGGTGCGCACCGATATCGAAAAACAACAGCGCGATTACTACCTCTCCCAACAACTCAAAACCATACAGGAAGAGCTGGGCCAAAACCCCCAGGAAGAGGAAGTCAACGTGCTGGTGCAGCGCGCCCAAAAGAAAAAATGGTCCAAACAGGCAGAGGAAGCCTTCTTTCGGGAAGTGAACAAGATTCGCAGGGTCAATCCACAGGTGGCTGAATACAGCATCGGACTCACCTACTTAGAAAACCTGCTCGACCTGCCTTGGGAGGAGTACACCAAAGACAATTTTGACCTTAGACGCGTAAAAGACGTGCTCGATAAGGACCACTATGGCCTGTCTAAAGTCAAAGAACGCATCCTCGAACACCTCGCCGTGCTCAAGCTGAAGGGCGACCTTAAAGCGCCTATCCTCTGCCTGGTGGGCCCGCCCGGTGTGGGTAAAACCTCTCTCGGACACAGCATCGCCAAAGCCCTCAAACGCAAATATGTGCGCATGAGCCTCGGCGGCCTGCACGACGAGGCCGAAATTCGGGGCCACCGCAAAACATACATCGGTGCCATGCCGGGCCGCATCATCCAGTCGCTCAAAAAGGCTAAAGCCGGAAACCCGGTGTTTATCCTCGATGAAATTGACAAAGTGGGCAAGGATTTCCGGGGCGACCCTTCATCTGCACTCCTCGAAGTGCTCGATCCGGAACAGAACACCACCTTCTACGACAATTACCTGGAACTCGAATACGACTTGTCCAAAGTGCTGTTCATTGCGACCGCCAATTCCTTGTCGACCATTCAGCCGGCTTTGCTCGACCGCATGGAGATCATTGAGGTCAGCGGCTATTCCATGGAAGAA
>JBMOHO010000195.1:0-7521 GCA_049317805.1 Saprospiraceae bacterium | reverse complement strand
TTTGCAAAGATACAAGAATCAGGGAAAAGCAACAAATTTAAACACAATTAGTTTTGTTTTTCTGGTTTCGCCCAACGGGGGCATGGCTGTCCGTACCCGCGCATAGCGGGCATGAACAGCCATGCAGAGTTAGCATCATATTAATTATTTTATTATCATGAATGCCCTGCCATACCCTAAAATGGCATTGTCAGGAAACATGAGCAAATCGTTGAACCATACTTTTTCACACACTATTGATGAGTTTGTGCCACTGTCTTTTCTCAAGAAATGACATTTTAGAGTGTCCAAGTCTCCATTTTCCCAGCGGATATACGTTATTGGGTATTCTTCGCTTTCAGTTTGATTGGGTGTAATTCCAAGGCGTTCGCTACCAGAGTCATTGAGATAGCACACACCACTGGGGCAGTCCATGTTAGCGTTATAAACTGTATACTTCTCCCCGTTTATCTGGTATATTAATTCGATAGAGTCGGGGTTGATGGAATTGGGCGTTGAGTCCAAAAGTAGATTTTCTCCATTGTTATTTGAAATGAAAATTTCAACTCCAATGTCAACTACATCACTTTGTGACTTTTCCTTTGTGCAAGAGACAAGCATTCCAAGAGTGCAAAAAAGCAAGTACTTCATTGAGAAAAAATTTTTACGTGAAATGTTATGGTTGAATGTTGTGAGTGAAATTTTGGGCATATTGGTAATTCCCTAAGCTGGAACTCCATAAATTGAAAGAATACCATCCATTGCCACCATTTGGCCCCCATCCCCAGTTCATGTGAAATTTCAGGATAGAGTAACAATTATTCTGGTTTCGCTCATACCCATCGCATACCCACATATGGCAATTAGAGTATGTGTAAAATAGGCCAAACCAATTTCTTCTCGTTCGGCATCCATCAAGAAGCACTGGTTTGTTTTCGTTAATGTTTTGAATTACAGTTTGATAACTGCCTGAATTATACTGACTATAAGTCGCGGATGTATAACAGAAATCATCTCTGAAAGCATTATCCGTTTTGTCGCCGGATGCACTTGAGGCATCGCATCCGTAATCCATATCTACGGCATTTCCCGCGTCTCTCATCATTCTCTGTACTTCACTGTTGCCAGAATTATTAGGCATTGTTGTATAATTGTAACGCTGTGAGCATGGATGCGCCCAATATCTTAAAATTTGCGCCATAGCAGGCCTCCTTCGCAGATATCTTCACATCCACTAATGTTAGGATGCTTAAGAGAGAGGCAGCATTCAGGATAGTTTGGGCAATCGGGGCAGCAATCATCAAAGGTTAGATGTTCTTCCTCGCCAATATCTTTTATCACTTTAACCCATTCAATGTTCATATCTGCAAAATTTGAACTCGGAATTGCCCCTGATCTCAAAAGCAAAATATTTTCAAAAGTAATGTGAAACCATTCAATATCGCAAATATACCTCCTTCCAAAATACCTGTCAATCCCCAATTATGGTGATACCCAAGCCCCACAAAGCTGCCCAGGTTTACTCCACATCCACATCCACCCGGTTATCCTCCGGTATCCGGTCAATCAGCTTGTTGTACGGATCAATTCCGGCCTTGACGGGTTTGCCTTCCACTACAACGACTATGGTGTGCTCACCATTGGTCAGCCGGTGTTTTTGCAGGTACAGCGGCTGGGTCAGTTTTTTGCCGTCGGCCTCCACTTTTTCTGCCGCAAACACGCCGATGTCGATGTAATCGTTGGTGTCGGCCGATTCCGCTTCGTTGCCTTTTTCGTCGGCGTACATTTTGCGGGCTTTCACCTGGAGGGTCACTTCGTATCGGTTGTTGCCGAGGTCTTTGGACTTGGCGCTCAGGATCCGGTTTTCATACAACGCAATTTTCAGCCAGGAGTCTTCCAGAAAATACCGCAGGCTGTCGGGCACCGCTTTTTCCACAAAAGCATACAGGTCGTAGCTGCCCGCAAAAGGCGGATTTTCCTTCATGCCAAAGCTGTCGCGGAAAGCACGGATTTGCGCGTTCAACTGGTCTTCTCCCACATAATCCTGCAAGGCATACAGGATCAGGCTTCCTTTTTGGTACCATTCATAGGGGCGGTTGCAGTTGATGAACACGTTTTCCTTTTTGCTCTCTTGCCCCCGTCCGCGCAGGTAGGCGTCCAGGTCGTATTTCAGGAAACGCTGCACGTTGTCGGCGCCGTATTTTTGCTTGGCCACCATGAGCGCGGTGTACTCCGCCAGCGATTCGCTGATGAGGTTGGAGCCGCGGGTGTAGTTGGGCACCACCTGATGGCCCCACCACTGGTGCGCAAGTTCGTGCACCGTGACGTAGTAGAAATAGTCGTAATCGTTCGGGTCGCTGAAGTCGGCATACCAGCCAAAATCTTCGGAATACGGAATGGTGTTCGGAAACGACTGGGCAAACCCGGCATACCGCGGAAACTCCAGGATGCGCACCTGCCTAAACTGATAGGGGCCAAAGTTTTTGTCGAAATACCCAAGCCCGTCTTTCAGCGCCGCCACCATGCGGTCGAGGTTCCAGGTGTGCTCGGGGTGGTGGTAAATTTCGATGTTGACCTTTTTGCCGTCGGGGCTCGTCCACTCGTCGCGCAGCACGGCATACCGGGCCGACACCACGTTGAAGAAGTAGTCAATTTTGCTGTCTTGTTTGTAGTGGAAATACCGGCGTCCGTTTTCAGTCCATTCGCGTTGCAGGTAGCCGGGTGCCACGGCAATCTGGTCGGGCACGGTGCTCACGATGCATTCAAAGGTGATGAGGTCGGCGTCGTCGTTGAACAACATGGTGCGTTCGCCGTACGGGTCGCGGTGGGGCGGCAGTTCTTCGGGTTTTTCCGGCAGGCCGTATTTTTTGCGGTCTTCGTCGCTTTCCAGTTCCAGTTGAGGGTCATAGCCAATGGACGGAATGCCTGCGCTGGTGAAGGTGCCGTTTTGCACAATTTCGCGCCGCAGACCGCTGTTGACAAATCCCGGATTTTTCAGGGTGGTCACGATCTCCAGCGTGGCGCTGTCGCCGGGCATCATGGGTTTAGGCAAGGCGTAGAGGCGGTAACCGCCGGTGTCTGGTTTGCTGTAAAACAGGGTAAACATGGGCCTTGGCAACAGTTCGTATTGCGCCGCCGTCAGCAATTGTCCGTCCATTTGCAGCGTGTACTGCTGGCGGTCGTTGGACAACAGGTGGAGCGAGTCGATTTTTTGATCGGTTTTGTTGCGCACCTTGATCACCGCGCGCATGTGGATGGTGCGCTCGTCGGGCAGGATGTCGGCGTACAACATCATGTCGGTTACCTTGGGTTGGGCCAGCCGTTCGTATTTTTTATAGCGTTTTTCGTACGCCACTTGCGCTTTTTTTCCCTCTTTGCTGGTTTGGTAGCGGTTGGTCTGGCTCACGTTGCGGTATATAACGCTGCCACTGCCGAGCCACAAGGCACACAACGCGAGGAAAGCGCCTGTAACCGGCAGGCGCCATTGGGCCTTGTACGAGCGCCAGCGCATTTTCAGGCTGTTGTCGGCCCCGCGGGTCCACAGCAGCGCGGCCAGCAGCAGCAGTATAAACCCGAAGGCTGTCCAATACAGGTTAAACCAGAACAAGGGCGCTCCAAAATGCCCGAAGTCGTTCATGTCGGAAATGAGGTAATCGGGCTTGTAGCTGTAAAAAAACAGGTTGTAGTCGAACTCCAAAAAGCTGCGCAGCACAAACATGAGCACCCAGACCGCCAGTCCTACAAAGTGTCCAATGAATTTGTTGTTGATCAGGGCATGCACAAAGAACGCCAGCATGGCCATCTGGAAATAATCCCAAAAGGTGATGGCGAACAAATCGATGAAATAAAAATTGAATTTAAAGTTGAAAAACCCTTTCAACACCTGCACCAGCAAGCCCACCAGCATGGGCACCGTAGCCAGCAGCAGGCAAATGCCGGTGATGGCCAGAAACTTGGATCCCAGCTGCACCCAGTTGGGCACGGGCAGGGCGTCGGCAATGTTGGCAAACCCCGTGGCCCGGTCGCGGTGTACGGTTTCCCCGGCGTAAAACATGAGCAAAATGAACACAAACAGGCTGTAGTTGTACGTTTTGAACAACAACATGTTCATGGTCACCGGCCGGTCGGGCACGCCGTATTGCAGGTTGCCGATCCAGTCGTCCAAAAACAGAAACACCACGCCACCGAGGATAATCGACAAAAAATACGGGTCGCGTATGATGTTTCGGAACTCCAGCCGACTCAGTCCCCACAGATTGCTCCAGTTGAATCCTTTGCCAAATGCCGGATTCACCACAGGCAGGGCCACGGTACCCGGTACGGGCGCTTCACCGTCGGCTTTGCGGTTTTTCGAGCTTTTTACGGCAATAAAACGGGTGATGGAGAAACGGCTGTACACGCCTAAAATGAGCAGCAAGCCCAGGCCCACCCATAATAAACGGTTCCACAGCAGGTTGCCGGTCAGGGGTGTGAGCTGGGTGTTTTGTTCGGCCGGGGTGTAGTATTTCACCGCGTTCTGGTAGGTGTTGATGGCAAACGGGTCGAGGAGATCCACCAGGTCGCGTTTTTCCAAATCGCGCACTAAAAAATTGGCCAGCAAATAAAAAATGAACAACATAATGGACGCCGAATACAGCACCCGGTTGTTTTTCAGCCAGGCCACGAGGGCGTAAAAAATACAGGCTGTAAAAAACAAACTGGGCAGCAAAACGGTGCAGAACGACCAAATGTAAGCCATCGGGTCGTTTGGGCCGTAGCGTTCGGGCTTGGTCCAGTCGAACAAAGGCCCCAGCCATGTACCCAGCACATACCCAAAAATGGCGCCGCTGCAGATGAACACCAGGGTGGCGAAAGAACCCCAAAAGCGGCCCCAAAAGTAGGCACCGGGGCGGATGGGCGTAGACAGCAGGTACTCCTTGGTGTCATGCTCCAGATCCCGGTACAGGGGCACTCCCATCACCGCCGAGCTGATGAGCACCGAAAAAACGCCCAACAGGGCCATGAAGCTGCCAATAATCGCCGGGGCGTTGTGGTACACTTTTTCACTGGCGTTGGTGCCGCCGTCAGCAATGATCAATGCGGTCAGCACCAGAAAAACACCGAAATAGATCCAGGTGGCTGATCGCTTGAAGCGGTATCGGAGTTCAAACAAAAATACGTCCAAAAACATGGTGCAGCGGCTTTAGAGGGTTACGAGATCCACTTTGGACGAGATGGCGTTGAAGTACACGTCTTCCAACGTCGGCTCAATGGGTTCAAACCCCTGTTCGGGGAGGATGTCGCTCACCACGCGGATAAACAGTTTGCCGCCGCTGAGCTGGGTGGCGATCACATGGTACAGGGTTCGGTAGGAATGGATGTCGTGTTTGTCAATGGCTTTGGTCCACACTTTGCCGTCGAGCCAGTGCACCGCTTCTTGTGGTGTGCTCACGTGCATGACCTCACCGCTGCAGATGATGGCCATGTTTTTGCACAGGGTTTTCACGTCTTCCACGATGTGGGTGCTGAGGATCACGATGGTGCTTTCGCCCACTTCGCTGAGCAGGTTGTAAAAGCGGTTGCGCTCGGCGGGGTCGAGTCCGGCAGTGGGTTCGTCTACGATGAGCAGTTTGGGGTTGCCGATGAGCGCCTGGGCAATGCCAAAGCGCTGTTTCATGCCGCCGGAATAGGTGCCAAGGTTTCGTTTGCGGGCATCCCAGAGGTTCACTTTTTGGAGCAGGGCCGCCACAGTGTCTTTGCGTTCGCCCTTGTTGGTCAGGCCTTTGAGTTGGGCCAGGTGGTCAAGCATCATTTCCGAACTGATGCGCGGGTACACGCCGAATTCCTGTGGGAGGTACCCAAGGAGGCGGCGCACCGCGTTTTTGTCGCGCAGCACGTCTACGTCGCCCATGCGCGCGCTGCCGCTGTCGGCGTCCTGCAGGGTGGCGAGGGTGCGCATCAGGGTCGATTTCCCGGCGCCATTGGGCCCCAGCAGACCAAACATGCCTTGTGGAATGGTGAGGCTCACGTTGTTGAGCGCCCGTACCCCGTTGTTGTAGGTCTTGGAAAGGTTTTCAATGATCAGTTCCATGCAGGTTGTTTTCAGAAAGTCAGGCAAAACATTAAAGACGGGCAAACCTAAAAAAAACAAGATAAACACCGCTGTTATTTCGGCTAAATGCCGCATTTAAACTACCAAATCAGGATTTTTCCCATAGTTGCAGCCGCGCCACACAATCTTGCAGATGCGCTTTGCTCAACGGGTCTTTGCAGCGTTTGGCGGCTTTTTCAATGTCGTCTTCGAGGTCATCCAGGGCAGCGCGGGCGGCGGAGGGGATGTCGGAGTTTTTCAGGGCATCATCGGCCTTCGGGTCGGCAACGGCGGCGGCCAGCTCCATCAATTTGTCGAGGTGTATTTTTTGCAGGTTTCTGCGGGCAGGTGTGATGGGGTGGTGGTGTTCCAGTTCGTTCCAGATGCCCTTTTGCACGTCATCAAACAGTTCCAAAAGTCCATAGTCTTTTTGCAAAGCCACCCGTTGCAATCGACTGACGCTGAAAAGGTTGTCGATGGTGCTTTGGTGAATGCCGCGCAAGGTAGCGGCACCGCCGTCGGGCGTGAGTTTGTCCGTCAGGGTAGTCGGAAACAGCCATTCGGGCGTTTGAAACACCTGTTTTTGGAGAAAAGACACGGCTTCGCGCTGGCGCTCGGCGGGAGCCTGTTCGTACACGGCACCCGGCTGATCATAGGTTTTGGGGGTTTCGTACACGCCGCCCACCCACTTGGTCACGTGGCCCACGTAGCGGCGGTATTGGCCCACCACGTCGTCGTGCAGTTCGCGGGCCATGGTGTAATGGTCGGCCTGCTCTTTGGTCCAGCTTTCGATGTTGGGCACAATGCGTTGCAGGTTTTGGATGCCGTATTGGGAGGCGGCCACGCTGTTGTCGCCCAGGTCTTCATTTTGGGCGCGGGGGTCTACGGCGCTGCTCTCGGTGAGGAAGCGCAGGCGGGGGTTGTTGGCCGCTTTGTCGAGGTATAGCTGGTTCAGCGCCTTGTTGTCGGCCTCCGCATCCGGGGTTTTGTAGCCCCATTCGATGGCCCATTTGTCGTAGTCGCCTACGCGGGGAAACAGGTCTTTGACGCCGTCTTCGGGTTGGGCCACGTAGTTGAAGCGGGCATAGTCCATGATGGACGAGGTGTGGCCATTGGCGGCGCAGAAAGCCGGGTTGCGGAGTTGTTCGACCGGGGTGGCGTGGCTGGCGCCGAAATTGTGGCGCAAGCCAAGGGTGTGGCCCACCTCGTGTGCCGACACGAATCGGATGAGTTGGCCCATGAGGGCTTCGTCGAATTCGTTGTCGCGCGCGCGGGGGTCGGTTGCGGCGGCCTGGGTGGTGTACCAGCGTTTGAGGAGTTTCATCACGTTGTGGTACCAGCCGACGTGGCTTTCGATGATTTCGCCGGAGCGCGGGTCGTTCACGTTGGGGCCGTACGCGTTTTGGGTTTCAGAGGCAAAATAGCGGATGACGGAGTAGCGGGCGTCGTCCATGCTCATGGTGGTGTCGTTG
>JBMOHO010000194.1:0-7537 GCA_049317805.1 Saprospiraceae bacterium | reverse complement strand
ATGCAGTCCGGCAGTAGGGGCCGCCACCGATCCGTCGTGGCGTGCGTACACCGTTTGATAACGCTGTGCATCCTCCGCATCCGCGTCGCGGCGCAGGTAAGGTGGCAGGGGCATTTTGCCTGCGCGGTGCAACACGTCGGCAAACGGCAGTTGTTCGGGTGTCCACGACAAGCGTACGGTAAAATAATCCCCTGTTTTAGCCAGCATGTCGGCGCGTAAAGTCAACCCCCCATCGGCATCCTGCCGGATCAGCGTTTCTTCGGGTTTCCATTTTTTGGCTTTGCCGATGTAACATTTGACGGTCAGCGCAGCCGTTTGGGCCATCGCCTGGGCTTGATCCAGTAGTTCAGCCGGGGCCAGGTAAAAGAGTTCCACCCTTGCGCCGGCAGCCGTATCGAATAACAAACGCGCTTCCACCACTTTGGTGTTGTTGACCACCAGCAGCGCATCCGGGGGCAAATGGGTTGCCAGTTGACTAAATACCGCGTCGTCTACATGGCCATTGCGGTACACCAACAGTTTGGAGGCGTCGCGTTGGGCCAAAGGCCACAGGGCAATGCGCGCGTCGGGCAAGTCATAGGTATAGTCGGAAATGGACAGTTGTCTGGGCATACAAATCGGTGTGGAGTCGTTTTCAGCCGCCAAAAATAGAAAAACGCCTACCTTTCAGGCTATGTATAATTTAAATGGTCAATTGTTTTCCGGTATCCCGGAGCCAGTTTGGCTTTGTCAACGGCCACTGTACTACGCCGACACACTGTTTGAGACCATGCGCGCCTGCGAAGGCCGGATACCGCTTTTGGAAAAGCACTGGGCGCGCTTGTCGGGCGGCATGCAGGCCTTGGGCATGGACGTTCCAGCCACCTGGAGCGCCCATTTTTTCAAACAGGAAGTGGAAAAAACCAACGCCTTCAACGCCCGGGTTCGGCTGACCGTTTGGCGGCTGCCTGGCGGTAAATTGTTGTCCGAACAAAACGAAACAGCCTTTTTGATTGAAACGGAAGATTTACCCGACAACCACTTTACCTGGAACAACGCTGGTTTGCGCATCGGCGTGGCGGAATCGGTGCGGTTGGCGGCCGACGACTTTTCCCGCTGGAAAACACTCGATATCGCCCGATACGCACAGGCCGCCCGCGAGGCCAAACAACGCGGTTGGGACGATGCCCTGCTGCTCAACGGGCAGGGCAGGGTAGTGGAAACCAGCATTTGCAACCTTTTTTGGGTCGAAAACGGCGCGGTGTTTACCCCACCCCTGAGTGAGGGTTGCGTGGCTGGCGTGATGCGGGCATTTTTGTTGGAAAAATTACCCTTATGCGGGATTAACACAACTGAAAGGCCAATTGAAACAACAGAATTGGCTGCTTGTGATGGAATTTTTTTAACCAATGCCATCAGAGGCATTCAATGGGTGAGTCATTGGGGCGATGCCATTTTTTACCCCAAATGGACAAAAACAGTATATGAACAATTGCGCACTTACATATAAAAAACAAATCGATCGCGCTTGCTACAAAATATCCAGCGTCCAATTTTTTTGTCCACTCAAAACTCCCCACTCAAAACTCAAAACTCCCCACTCAAAACTCAAAACTCAAAACTAATCATCGGAAGTACATCAAAATGGCCCCAAAAGCCGTAATGAGTGCCATGAGCACGGACGCCATTTGAATGGAGTAGCGCATGTGGCGGATAAACGATTCAATTTCTGTTTGAAAGCGCGGGTATTTGGGCAAGATTTCAGCCTCCAATTTTTCCCGATTGAAAATGTGCGCGGCACCGAATTCCACTTTGTTGCGCACCAGCACCCCGTATACTTTCAATACCTTGGCACGGAAGTACAGGTTTAGGAACAGCATGGCCACAAAAAGGCCAATTACAATGGAAATGAGCAAGATATACATTTGAAGCAGGCTTGTTGTGCTCGCAAGGCGGGTGGTTAAAGGCTCATTTTCGCTTGCGTTTTTTGTAATTTTCCAGCACAAACGAACCCAGTCCTTGCAATGAAGAATAGAACGCTTTGCCGTTGTTGGTTTGGGTAAATGCTTCTACAAAGCGCACAAGGTACGGATCGCGGGCAATCATGAACGTGGTGATCGGAATGTTCAGTTTTTTGCATTGCATGGCCAGATTCAGGCAGCGGTTTACAATCTTGCGGTCTAAGCCAAACGAGTTTTTATAGTAGTTTTTTCCGATTTTCAGGCAAGTGGGCTTGCCATCGGTGATCATGAATATTTGTTTGTTGGCGTTTCGCCGCCGCTTAAGGATATCCATAGCCAGTTCCAGCCCAGCCACCGTGTTGGTGTGGAAAGGCCCAACCTGGAGATAAGGCACTTCTTTGAGTTCGATGGGCCAGGCGTCGTTGCCAAACACAATGATGTCAAGGGTATCTTTCGGATAGCGGGTTTGAATGAACTCTGCGAGGGCCAGGGCCACTTTTTTGGCGGGCGTGATCCGGTCTTCACCGTACAGGATCATGGAGTGCGAAATGTCGATCATGAGCACCGACGACATCTGCGTTTGGTAATACGTCTCATGCACCTCCAGGTCGTCCTGCGTGAGCTTAAACTCATCGATGCCGTGGTTGATGTAGGCGTTTTTGAGGGAATTGGTCACTGCCAGTTGATCCAGGGTATCACCAAATTCGTAGGGTTTTGCATCGGCCGTGAATTCGTCGCCATTGCCAATGAAACCTGTGCTGTGTCGACCGGTTTTGGCCTTTTTGAGGTCGCCAAAAATATCGTCGAGGCTTTTTTGCCGCAGGCTGATTTCGAGTTTGGACGTGGGGCCCATGCCGCCCTCTCCGTCGCCGTCGCGGCGTATGTAGCCTTTTTCTTCCAGGTCACGGATGAAATCGCCCATGCCGTATTCATCGGTGGTGAGCTTGTACTCCTTGTCGAGTTCTGTGAGCCACGACAGGGACTCTGCCACGTCGCCGGAGGTGTACAGCATGAGTTCCTGAAAAATTTTGAACAGCCGGTCAAAAGTGCTTTGCCCGTCGCCGGGCTTGTATTGTGAAAAACGGAAGCCGATCATATTTTTTTATTTATTAATTACCCCGGGCTTCAGCCCGGGTTAATTACCCCGGGCTTCAGCCCGGTTAATTACCCCGGGCTTCAGCCCGGGTTAACTACCCGGGCTGAAGCCCGGGGTAATTAACCCAGGTTCCGTGAAACCCGATGGGTGTATTGTGTGGCAATGCCGCGATGCCTATGGTATGCAAAGTAGCAGCGTCACAAATATGCAGAGAAGTTTGGATTTTTTCGGGATCAAATACCATAAATACCAGCCAGCCGTCGTCTTCATCCGCAGGGGTGTTGCGGGGAATAAAAACCGGTTCGCCAGGCAGATTTGGATACAGGTCATTGACCACCGTGTGGCCGCTGTGGGTGTCTATTTTGAGGATGCTGTGCAAGAGCGGGCGCCGCACACCCACCGGATCGCCAATGCACCAAAGGTATTGATACGGTTTTCCCACGCGAGTCTGGTTGATGTAGGGCAGTTCAACGGGGCAATGGCTCAGCACCGTTTTCTGAACCTCCTTTGTTTCTCGGTTTATGGTGTAGCGCGTCAGTTTGCCTGCGGGCGCTTCCAGGGAAGACGCGCCATTGGCATCAGACATGTTCGCGTCCGGGAAGTCCGGCATGGTCAGGGCATCTACCACGACCAGGCCCTCTGCGGTTTCAAAACCATTGGCAAAATGGAAAACAAAACCGAAATCGGTCTCAAAAGTTTCTTTTTGGCCGTTGTCATACAGGAGAATACTGGTTGGTTTGTCTTTGCGCACGCGAATGGATTCCACAGGCGATTGATATCCCAAAAAAGCTTTCCACAACTCAAATTGAACAGGCGTGAAAAAGAAAACCAGTTTGTTTCCGGCGGTTAATATGAAATCGTGGGTAAATGTGACACCCGGCATGGGCACGGCATCGACCACAATGGCCTGTCCGTCGGGGTTTACGCGGTACAACATCAGCCGTTGTTGCACGCCGGCTAAAGTACCAAAATTGTACATTTCCCCGGAGTCGGGCTGAATTTTAGGATGCGCCGAAAACGGCATTTCCGGGTTGATCTGCCGATCCAGAAAAGAATACGGATTGAGCAATGCGCCTTCGTAATGATACCGGCTTTTGGTTTCCAGTGTTTCGGGGTCAATCTCGTGCGGCAGTCCGCCTTCCCAGAGTGCCAGTAATTTGCCGCCATGGTAACGGATGCTGGTATTGGCAGCATTTTTAAAACGCACGCGGAGTGCATTTTTGAGGAAACCGCCGGGGGCATTGGTGCCAAAACTCCTAAAGAGCATGCGGCCGGCTTTTTCTTCGGCCTCAAATTCCCAGGTTTGCACGTACCGGTTGCTGTACAACAAGCGGCCGCCCTCAAAACGAAATGCAGACACCATGCCGTCGCCGTCAAACAAGTGTTTGTACACCACCCCGTGGTGTTCAAAACGGCCGTTGCCATTGCGGTATAACGTGCCGCTGATGTCCGTTGGCAGTTGACCCTCTACTTGGAGTGGCTCCCGGGAATACTCGCGCGTGGCGCAGCGGTTGGCTTCCAGGTAGGTTTCGAGAATACGCATTACTCCAAAACCAACTTCAGGCTTTCTTGTTCGCTTCGGGTGGATACTAAATCGAGGGTGTAGGTTTTTACGCCGTCAAAAATCTCTACAGTGGCGGTGTTTGGCTCCGCTTTGCCAAATTCATCGGCAAATACCGTGATGTAGTGTTCGCGGCCTGTGGGCAGTTCCACTTCAAACTCCCTCGGCCGAAGGGTCAAGGCCAGGTGATCAATCACTTTTTTGTCGTTTACAAAAATCGATACGACGTCGCCGTCTTCCACCTGGCTGTCCCAGATTTTCAACTTGATCTTTCTGCTTTTGAGTTTAACGGTTTCGCCCACCGCCACTTTACGGCCGCCAATTTCTGTGGGTGGCGTCGGTACGGGATCAGGCGCAGGTGGTGGGGGCGTTTCGTTCACTTTTGGTTTCTGCGGTTCTACTCGGGCTATGGAAGGCGCTTCCACTTCGCAAGGCAACTTGGCTGAGCCGTTAAAGCTGATGCTGAACCCCGGACCTTCCTCCGATACGTTGCTCACCAACAGGGCGTAATGTTCGCCTTTCACGGTTTTGAGGGGTGCCAGCCAGGTATTGTCGCCTGCATCGCTGCACCCGGCGTCTTCGCTGGTGTCGGTCTCGCCGTCTTTTAGGCCCGTTTTGCCCAGACAGGGGGAGTTTCCGGTGAGTTCCGGCGGATCACCAGCCGCCATGCAACGCACAATTTGTTTGCCTTTGCAGGAGCCGTTGGCTGCGAGGCGATACACCACAAAATCGATGTCGTTGGATCTGTTGTTTGGGGTAATCGTGAAGGCTAAACTGCCCCCTTCGGCAATTTCCCAGGTGATCCAGGTCGAATTTTCCTCCGCCATGCCAAGGTTGTCGCCGTTCATAAAGCAGGCTACAAAATCGGCCTCCATTTTGTCTTGCCCTTCTCCGCCGGCCCGGTCAATGCGGACGGTTTCTTTTTTGCAAATATTCAATGCCGACGGACAATCGGCGTGCTTCTGTGCTCGTGCATTGGTCACCATGCACGTGAATACTAAAGCAAGCGGTAATGCCAGTGTTCTCATGTTTGTTAAGCTGATCATTCCACCTAAACGCAGGAATTGCACATTAGCTTACAAATAGAATGGGATTATTTTACGGCAGACAGGCGCAAGTAGGCTGAAATGGTGAAGGCGCAACGGTTGGCCACGCCTTCACTTCCATTTCAATCAACGGACAACGGACAACTTGCTCACGTCCGCCTTGCCGCTGCGCAGATTTTCTATCCGAACAAAATACACGCCTGCGGGCAATTGCGCCACGTCCATGAAAAACATATTCAGGTCGGGATTGACCACTATTTTGGTGTCTGACAGCAAGCGTCCGCCCAAACTGTGCAGCGACAAACGTCCTTCAAACGCAACATCGCTCTGGTAACTGATTTCCACGCTGATGCTGGCCGGATTGGGGTACAAGCGCATGGCGCGCACAGGTGCCGGAGTGTCCCAAATTGATGTGGTACCCAGGTAACAGTCGGGTCCTGCCACGGCGGCCGTATCCACCAGAGGCATTTTAGCAAACCCTTCAAACATGGTTTGTTCCAGCACGTAGTTGCTTGCGCCCAGCCAGTCTTGCAAAAGCGTGGTAAACACCTGACGGTAATCAAATTGCAGGCCCTGTAGTTGGTCGTCGTTTGTCAGGTTGTTCAAGTTGACATTCGTGCCCTGGACGCCGGCTGTTGCGTTTTTGCCGAAAATAAAGATGGGTGCCAGGGTGCCGTGGTCGGTGCCCAACGAACCGTTTTCGGCGGCCGTGCGGCCAAATTCGGAAAAAGTGCATGCCATCACCTGGTCATCGAGGCCAAGCAGTTTCAAATCATCCATGAATGCTTTTACCGCTTCCGAGAGGGTAAACAACAGCTCTGCGTGCGCGCCGTTGGCAGTGTTGCCGTCTGTTGCCTGGCCGCTATGGGTGTCGAATCCACCTAAGGTACACAGGTAAATTTTGGTTTTGCAGCCGCCGCTGATGAGTTTAGCGATGGTTTTGAGTTGCGCTGCCAGCGAAGAGTCCGGGTAATTGCCGTTGGCATTGGAGCCGTTGTTGAAGGTTTCAGTGATGCGCTGTGCGTACAGGTTTACGCTCTGCTCCACGTTCATGATGAACTTCAACTCTTCGCCGTGCTCGCTGTCGGGCACATTGCTGATGGGCAGTCCGCCAATGGTTTGAATGAGGGAGTAAAAACCTGCCGGATCCTGACCGCTCAGGTTTAGGGCGTTCAAGTGTTCGGTCTCCGTGTGGAAGCCCAACGAAGGGTTGGGGTCGCCCACCTGAATGCCTAAGGGGTCGGGCATGTCGGGCGTGGGCGCTCCCTGCACGTCAGGATAAAAAGCCTGGAGTGCGCGGCCCATCCAGCCCGAGGGGATGTTGTAACCGTCGGTAGTGGTGTCGCCGCCCGACAACCACAGGTCGGTGCCTTTAAAGTGCGACTGGTTCATGTCCTGATAGCCCACACCTTGGATGATGGTCGCCTGCCCATCGTCGTAAAGGCTTTTGATGGCAGTCATAGACGGGTGCAGACCCACTTGGTCGGCCTGGGGCAAAGTGGTGTCCAGGTTCAACAATGCCGAATCGGGCAGCTTGATGCTCGGACGCAGGTTGGCATATTTGTCGTACTGGTTGATGGGCACCAGGGTGTTCACCCCGTCGTTGCCGCCTTTGAGCTGGATGAGCACCAGCACGCGCTCGGCAATGCCGTCGCAGCCCGACAATACGCGCCCCATCTGGCTGTTGGCAAACGGGCGCATGTTGAATCCGTTGACCACAAACGGTGTAACCGTGGTGGCCGGAAATATTTTGAGGAAGTTTCTTCTTCTCATTATTCAGTTTTGAGTTTTGAGTTTTGAGTTTTGAGTTTAGAGTTTTGAGTTTTGAGTTTAGAGTTTAGAGTTTAGAGTTGTTCAGCATCTCGTTAAGGCATTAAATCAGAGTAGAAGAATA
>JBMOHO010000193.1:0-7628 GCA_049317805.1 Saprospiraceae bacterium | reverse complement strand
TTGGACTCTGTGGTAGTAAACATTATAGACAATACGACACCAACTATGGTGTGTACCGATAAAATTGAAATCACCCTGCCTTCCAGCGCCATTGCGACCATAGATGCCGACGACCTTGACCTGAACAGCTCCGACAACTGCGGCATTGACACTTTCCTGCTGTCGCAAAACGTGTTTGACTGCGGTGACCTGGGCATCAACGAAGTGACCCTGACGGCAGTCGATTTCAGTGGCAACACCAACACATGCGTTGTAGACGTAGAGGTGTTGCCTGGAAACGTAGCTGGATTCGACATTACGGTGACTTCTACGCCGGAAACATCGTTTGGCCTGAACAACGGCACAGCAACGGCCGCTACAATAGGCGGATCGGGCAACTTCGATTTTGAGTGGGATAATGCAGAAACAACGGCCACCATCACCAACCTGGCAGCAGGGGTATACCGAGTAACGGTAATTGACCAAACGACTGGATGCGAATCTGCGGATTCTGTAACAGTGGAATCTGGTCTGCTGCTCACGGTAACAGTGGGCGAAGTCGGCGGTGCATGGGGTGAAATTGTAAAAGTGCCGGTTACGGTAGATAACTTTATCGACATTGTTGGCTTTACGTTTACCCTTGATGTGGTTGATCCGAGTGTAGGCATTGTGGTGGGCACCACCGACGTGAACCCCATCCTGGATCCGAACTTCTCCTCCAGCGTCATCGGCAACGGCGTAGGCATTTTCTGGGCTGAACCGTCCATTACGCCCACTGACTTGCCCAACGGAACCCTCTTGTTCAACCTGGAAGTATTGATCAACAACGCGCCCCTGGGCTCCATCTCTCCGGTGGACGTTACGGGCGTGCCGGTTGACATCGAATTCCAGCAGGACTCCTCGGGCAATACGATAGCGATTCCGGTGGATGTAGACAATGGTTTTGTAGAGGTGACCGACACGGTTGGACAAAACAACGTCACCATCGCAGGCGACATCAAAACATGGATAAACCCGGAAAATCCGGCAAGCGTGGAAACACCGCTGAAAAACGTGACGGTAAACCTGACTGGCACCCAAAGTGCTCAAGTGGTACGCGACAGCACATACATTTTCGGCCTGCCACAATCCAGCAATACGGTGGTGCGCCTGAGCAAAAAAACGGTGGGTAACGCTGGCGTCACTTCCGCAGACTTGCTGCGCATTGTGAACCACATTTTCGGCGACACGTTGCCTGCGCCATATATGTGGATTGCCGGGGACATCAACACCGACAAAAAAGTTTCGTTGGCCGACTACTTGCTGATCCAGCGCGTGGTATTGGGTGTGGATTCCGTCCTGCTTCAGGGTCCGACCTGGAAGTTTGTGCCTAAAGCGCATATTTTCCCGCCTAACAGCACCCTTCCTTTTGGCCCGCTCAGCGCGCCGTACCCGGACAGCATTGCGCACACGCCTGCTGACGTCGACTATTTGAACGACGACTTTGTAGCCATTCGCATGGGCGACGTAAACGGCAACACGCCAGTCAGCCTGACCGGAAGTACGGTATCCGATCGCTATGAATCGCCGGATGCCTTGCATTTCCGCGTGATGGACCAGTCGATTACTGCCGGTTCAGTGGTAAAAGTGCCGTTCCTGGCCGGTAATTTCACCAACCGCCAGGCGTATCAGGCCACGTTGAACTTTGACCCTGCGGTGCTGGCTGTAGAAAACATCGAAATGGGCGTACTGCCCAAGCAGACAATGGACAATTTCGGCCTGGCACATGTGGGCGAAGGCTACCTGACGACCAACTGGGTCAACCGCGAGGCGACAACCCTGGCAGCGGGCGAAACCTTGTTTACCCTTCAATTCAGGGTATTGGCCAACACAGGTGCACTGTCTGAAGTATTGCACCTCAGTTCGGACGTTACCCGTGCAGAATCGTACACCCTGAGTGGTGAGACCACACCGGTTGAACTGCGCTTTGAGCAATCGGGCGTCGAGACTGCGGCATTCGCTTTGCACCAGAATCAGCCCAACCCGTTTGACGGTTCGACGCTCATTGGCCTGCAGATGCCGGAAGGCGGAAACGCCACGTTCCGCGTATACAATACACAGGGACAGGTAGTTAAAACTTTGGATGGTTGGTTTGCAAAAGGCTACAACCAGATTCGACTAAGCGAGAGCGACCTCGGGAACGCGGGTATTTATTGGTACGAATTGGAATACGGCCAACATATTGCCCGCAAGAAAATGGTTTTGATAAAATAAACGGCAATTGAAATAAGGGTTATGGGTAACTTCGCTGCATGGTCTAATGAGGCCGCTGCAAACCCATAACCCTGCTTTATTATCCGTTTCTCTTCATTGCTTGATTGATAAAACCATGAAAAATATCCTGCTAATCCTCCTCCTGGCGGCTGCTCTTGGCCCCTTATCGGCACAAAATCCGGTAATTCTGAGGATTGATTCAGTTGAGGTAGATTGCAACACCTCTGACACGTTTTTTATACCCGTTCGGGTACAGGATTTCACAGCTGTGGGATCTTTCCAATTTTCCATCACCTGGGGCGATACAACGTATCTAAAATTTACGAACATCGCCTCGATAAATCCGCTGTTTAGCACGGGCGGAAGCATATTGGCCTTCAATACCCTGCCGGCCCAAGTGAACAACGGCCGCTTTTCGGTGTCGTGGACCAGTAAAGTCGGCGGCACCACCGTGCCCGACGGCACGCAGATATTCCGCATTGGCTTTGTGCGCAAAGGCGGGCCGTTTACACCCGTTCGGTTCGGTGTAGTGCCTTCTGGCATCGAAGTAACCAATCCTCAGGGCTTTGACATCCAGTGGGATACGATCAATGGCGGTGTGACGCCCCTTGATCCCCTGCCTCCTTATGTCGGTTGTCCTGCTAACCTGACCGTTCAGGCCAGTGGGCCTACTCCTGTTGCGGGCATTTCGCCCGACAGCCTGAGCGACAACTGCGAGATTTTCAGGGTTGGGTGGAAATCTGTGGGTGCTACCACCAACAACCAGCCCAATGACGCCGACGCCAGTGGCGCGATTTTCAATCCCGGAACCAGCACCCTGACGTACACGGCCACCGACATTGTGTTCAAAACGGACACCTGCTCGTTTACCGTAACGGTGGAGGTAGTCAATGCGGATTTGATCGTTCAACTCGGCAATGTAACGCCTAACTGCAATCAGCAGATTGCCATACCGGTCACGGCACAGAATTTCGATTCTTTATACGCCCTTTCTTTCTCGGTGAATTGGTTGCCAGCGAATGTGTCTTTTATTTCGGTGGGCAACTTTTTGCCAGGCCTGCAACTGAGCGTTAACGATTTCAACCTCACCCAAACGGCCAACGGCTCCCTCGGCTTTGACTGGGTAACCAACGACTCCCTTGCCGGCACATCCATTACCAACGGGTCGGTGTTGTTCAACATCTTTGTGCAGGTGTTGTCGCCGGTTGGCGTAGTTACGCCATTCACCTTTACGGCCTCCCCTACCCCGCAAGAGGCATTGAGCAGCAAGACGTTGCCTCCTGCCATGGTACCGGTTACTTTTCTGCCCGGCCAGCTGACTGTTACGGACAACACACCACCCAACGTGAACTGTCCGGCCTCTGTAACAGTAGACGCGCCTTCGGGTTTGCTGAATGCACAGGTGAATGGCCTGGCCCCGGTTTTGCTGACGGATAACTGCGGGGGATTGCCAGCCCTGAGCTACGTGCGGAGCAGTCCCACAGCCGGATCAGGCAACGGCAACGCCAACGGTTTGTACAACGCAGGGGTAACGAATGTGGTGTACACGGCAACAGACCAATCGGGTAATAAATCAACTTGTGCTTTCACAGTGACGGTGAATGCCGACTTGCCCCTGGTGTTTTCATTGGATTCTGTCTCTGCAATTTGTGGCGGCGGACAGGTGGAAATTGACGTGACGGTGGAGAATTTTCTTGACATCATCGGCGCCAATTTTTCCATTGAATGGGACGAAACCGTCCTTGGCTTTGACACGGTATACAACGATTATCCGGGACTCAACCTGAGTTCGGGAGACTTTCAGGGTTTTGCCACTACCGGCAGCGGTTTGTTGCAGTTCCTTGCAGGTAACCCCATTTCCGGATGGCCGCAAATACCCAACGATTCGGTGTTTTTCACCATCGTTTTCAATATTTTACAACCGACCAGCGGCACGAACATTGTGTTCGGCCCACCAATAGACGCCGTCAACAGCTCCTTCAACTCGGTAGCGGTGCTCACCAACAACGGTTTTTTTGCACAAGGTGGCAACGATTTGCAGCCTCCCACGCTGGTTTGCCCGGATAACATCACGGTAGACGCGCCCAACGGCGGCTTGACGGCCTTGGTTAACGGCCTGGCACCTGTACAATTGAGCGACGATTGCAGCGCGCCTGCACTTTCATATGTGCTCAGCGGCGCTACTGCCGGATCGGGTCAAGGCCCGGCCAACGGCGTGTACAATGTAGGCCTCACCACCGTATTCTACACGGCAGTAGACGGCAGCGGCAAAACAGCCAATTGCACCTTTACGGTTACGGTCAATTCTACTGCCCTGACGGTTCAATTAGATTCCGTTTTCATCAACTGTGATTCCACGATTCAGACCATCTCGGTGGATGTGACGGTCGACAATTTCCAGGACATCATCGGTTTGCAGTTTTCGGTACAATGGGATCCGGCCGTGCTGCAATTTGACACGGTCAACAACGACTATCCGGGCCTGAACCTGATGCCCTCCGACTTTTTAGGCTTCGTGAGCACGCCTGGCGGCGTATTGCGTTTCTTAGCCGGCAACGCGGTGAACGGATGGCCCACCAACATACCGGACGACGCGGTTTTGTTTACCATTGTGTTCAACGTGCTTCAGCCGGACGCCCTGAGCAACCTGGTTTTCCTCGGCCCGTTTGATGCTGTAGACAACACCTTCAACTCTGTGCCGCTGGTGACCATTGACGGCAATTTTCAGATTGTGGACACTACCCCACCGGTATTCAGCCTTTGTCCGGCCGATGTAACACAGCAAATAATCGGAAGTGCTTGTAATACGTCTGTATTTGTTCCTTTGCCACAGGCGGCTGACGCTTGCAGCGGTCTGGCTTCTTTGTTGCCCGCTACTACACCGAACAGCTATCCTGTCGGAAACACCATACTGACGTTTACGGCCACCGACAGCGTGGGCAACAAGACAACCTGTGTATTTACGGTCACGGTAACCGAAACGATCCCCCCGGTATTGTTGAATTGTCCGAACGACACCATCATCACATTGCCACCCACTGAGTGCTCGCAGGCGGTAAACTGGCAAGCGCCAACGGTAACCGACAACTGTGGCATCAATGGTGTGGTGTTGACTTCCAACCAGGCGCCAGGCACTACTTTCAACACGGGCGTTTCTGTGGTGACGTACACGGCCATTGATTTTTCGGGAAACAAAGATACGTGCAGCTTCAGCATCACCTTGCGCGATACCATTGCACCGGGCATCTTTTGTCCGCAAAACGTGTCGGAGCCCGCAGCTTCGGCATTGGGTTGTGCCGCCGTGGTGTTTTTTGGCCAGGCATTTGCCAACGACCTGTGCGACCAGGCACCGGTTGTGAGCAGCGACTTGCTGTCGGGCGACACCTTCCCGGCGGGGATTAACGTGGTCACTTTTACAGCAGTAGACAATTCGGGCAACACGGCTACCTGTAGTTTCCAAATTACGGTGACGGATGACGTAGTACCTACAATCACTTGCCCTACAGACCTGTTCCTCCAGGCCGACACATCGTTGGGTTGCAGTGCAATAGCCACGTTTGCTGCCCCCCAATTTGCGGACGCTTGTGATCCGATGCCCACTTTAAGCGGCACTGTGGTTTCCGGCGATACTTTTTCGGTTGGGGTAACGATAGCTACTTTCACCGTCAGCGACGGTTTTGGCAATACGGCTTCCTGTAATTTTGTGATCAATGTGTTTGACAACAACGCACCGGTCCTGATTTGTCCGGACGACATTGTGGCAAACGCCGACACCGGAAGCTGCCTGACCCAGGTGAATTGGGAAGTACCCAATGCGAGCGATGATTGTGACGCCACGCCCACGCTGACGAGCCTGATCAGCCCGGGCGCTTTCTTCGCCATTGGCACTACGGTGGTGACCTACACGGCCCAGGATCAGTCGGGCAACATTTCCACTTGCAGTTTCTCGGTTCAAGTGCTGGAGGACATTGCGCCCACGTTCCCGAACGGATGCCCGGATGACATTACGGTAAACCTGCCTTCTGGCTGCGAAACGGTGGTAACCTGGGTATATCCATCGTTTATTGACAATTGTACAATAGACACCTTGTTATCGATACCGGCTTCAGGCGATACGTTCCTTACTGGCACAACGGTAGTTGTATACATTGGTGTGGACAATGCGGGCAACACCGCTACTTGTACGTTCAATGTTACGGTTGTTGATTCGGAGTCGCCCATTTTGGGCAACTGCCCGCCGAGTCTCGACGTTACTTTGCCTTCCGGGGTTTGTGATACGGTATTATCCTGGATAGCACCAACGCCTACGGACAATTGTACTCCAACATTTGATATTGACGTGGTATCGACTCCAGCCTCGGGCTCGAACTTTCTGCCTGGCACCTACACTGTTATTATTACAGCTACCGACGCAGGCGGGAAAACGGACTCTTGTTCCTTTGGAATCTTTATTACATCGGGTCAGACGCCGGGTTTTGTCAATTTTCCGAACGACGTTGTGGTAACCCTTCAAAGCAATTGCGACACCAGCATTGTATGGGCAGCTCCATTGCTTTTGGGCTCCTGCGACACGTTGGCCATCACGTCGAACTACGCTCCTGGCGATACTTTCCCGATCGGGACTACCTGGGTGGTGTACGAGGGTTTTGACTTCAATGGCTCGTTGATACGCGACAGTTTTTCCATAACCGTTCAGGAGTTTTCCATTCCATTTTTCCAGCCTTGTCCGGAAGGACCGGTGGTGGTCAACACTGCCGGTGCGGTTGACGCCGATCCGGGAAATTTCCTCAATGCCATTACCCCGGTTGGCAACTGTACGGAGGTGGTACTGGAATTTGACGCGCCAGTAGCGGTGGACAACTGTGGCCTTCCTATGGTCATACAAACAGAGGGGCCGCTCAGCGGTGCCACTTTGGGCGCGGGAAGCTACTTGATTGCCTACACTGCCACCGACCAGGCTGGCAACACCACGCCATGCAACATCGAACTGATCTTGCAGGATTTGGATCAGGCCGTGTTCGCAGAGGCCAATCCAAACCCCGGTTGTCCGGGTTCAACCGTGATCGTTACAGCACCGGATTACCCGGGTGCTGTATACACCTGGACCAGACCCGGGTCGTCTATGCCATTTCCAAACCAGTCGTTCATTGAGCTGGAGAACCTTACGGAAGGTACTGCCGGGCAATACGTTTTGCAGGTAGACATAAATGGGTGTACGTCGGCACCAGACACTGTGTTGGTGCAAATTGCGCTGGCACCCAGTGCCGAGGACGACGTGATCAACATTGACCCGAGCATGCTCGACACCTTCAACATATTGCTCAATGATGTTTTGAGTGTAGGGGGGGTAACGGATTCCATCCTGAATGAAGTGCCCGGTTTGATTGATCTGGGGA
>JBMOHO010000192.1:0-7649 GCA_049317805.1 Saprospiraceae bacterium | reverse complement strand
GGTTGTTGTTGTAGTCTTTGATGGCTTTGCGCAGCGGGTGGATGTTGGCGGGGTCCAGATAGGGGTTTCCTGTTTTATACCGGTGAATCTCTTCGGCTTTGGCGTTAAAGTAGAGCGCAAAATCGCTTTTTCGGCAATATTTGAACTGCATATCGGCCGCCTCGACCAGGTCATCGCCCGCAGGCAACTTCTTTTTGAGTACATCCTGCAAATGGCGGCGCGCTTCCACCATTTGGCCCATCAGGTGTACGCGGTAGATTTCGTAAAAGGCGAGGTCTTTTTCGGGCGCCGCCTCCAGCATGCCAAACTGCAGTTGCAGTTCGCGGAGGGCGCCTGCTGCGTGAAAAAGGGTTCGGAAAGCATTGTAATGTCGCCCGTATGGCCAATGCGGCTGGAAGAAACGCAACAGCCGGAGTATGGCGCGCATCCGCTTGGTTTCCACACGCAGGGCGTGGATCACTTCTGCGTCGATGCCCGTTTTCAAGGTGTTTGCCAATTGGTGAATCTCCGTGTTGTGGCCAGCCAGCATGGCCGCTAATGGGTGTTGGGTCATTTTCAAATTTAGGTAAAGCCACAAATATACAAACTTTACATTAAATTAACAATCAAAATTTTCGGAAGGGCATCATTTTCACTAAAATGCGTCGTTTACGCAACTGATCAATTCATATTTTAAAAAATCAACATGATCCGATTTGTTTTCCCGGGTATTTTGCTGTTGTTGTTTTCTTGTTCGAACTACAGCAAATTGTTGAGCAGCGAACGCGCCGAACTGGCGCGCGTGGCCCAGTCCAATATGTCGCCTGCACAGAAATTAGACGCGCTACTGGCTTCCTCTGCACGGGTGATGGACGCCGCCCTGCAGCCGATAGACCCCGTAAAAGGAGGAAAATTGATTGAACAGTATTACGAAGAAAACGAAGCGTCGATGGAGGCCATAGCCCGTTCCGTTGGGCGCGATTTTGAAAAAATGAACATCATCGATCAAGGCATTTTTGCAGTGGAGGCCCTGAAAAGCCCGAACGCCAAAAAGTTTGTGGAACTGTATCCCAAGTTTAAAAAGAAATACAACCAGGTGAAAACCGTAGCCAAGTTTACGGGTTTTTTCGGCAAGGCGCTGGGGAAGTTGGGGAAATTAGGCGGATTGTTGGGGTTGTAAGGGTTGTTGGGGTGTTCCAGTTTTTTTTTCGGTAAACATTATGCGGCGTGCAGTCACGCCTGGACCCCATCGGTCTCTTTGTTCAACAAATGCTCCACCTCCGTTTCGGTCAGGTTAAAAAGGGAGGCCAATTTATTTACGTCGGCACCCTCGGCATGCAAAGACCGGATGGCCGTTTGCAACGTTTTCTGTTGAAAACGACGTCGTAAATAAGGTTAGCGATTTCCATCATATACGTTCATATTTGACGGGTAAATATACAGGAAAAGTTTTAAGATGATCGGCTTTTTTTAAACATATTGTTAAAAAAGATGCCTGTTTCTAAGCGGCCAGGTGAAAAGGTGTAAAGTGGTGAAAACCTAAAGTCCAAACAAGCCATCCAAACCCTCTTCACTCGCCCTGCAAACCCCCTTTTCCGTGATCAATCCCGTGATCAGGCGGGCGGGCGTCACGTCAAAGCCCCAGTTTCGGGCGGGGCTGGTTGCGACATGCAATGATCTGCAGATGGCGCTTCTTTTAGACTTGCTGATAAGTTTTTGTTAAGTGCCGACATTATGACCATTTTTCTCACATAGAGATTATTAATAAAATAAATTTGTACATTCATCTAACCAAAAATTGAAAATATGAAAAACTTCCCTTCCCTTCCCTTCCCTGCTCATAATGGGTTAAAGAAGGTTCTTGGTTTTTTAGCCGCATCAACAGTGGGCAGCAATCAGGTGATCAGTGGTACCTATTTCAGTTCAACTTACACTGGAGAAATTGGGTACATAAACTTGAGGAGCTACACCGGTTACAATTTTCAGTGTGGAAAAATTTACAGGATAAAATTGTCCGTAAGCAATACTTGCGCGGATTTGGACGAACAAGTCCGCTATGTAAAGTTTGATTGTGTGTGCGAAGACACACCTGAGCCATGTACCTGTGGGGTAGATGGCCTAAGCGTTAGCCCAAACCCCGGTGATGGTGTGGTCAATATCAGCTTTGAAACCCAAACAAGCGTCACATTAGATATAAACATCTACAGCCTGCACACGGGTACTCTTGCCAAAACGGTTTCCACTTCACAGGCTTTTGCCTCCGGTCAGCATACGGTTCAGGCCTCCTTGGAGAACCTGCCCGAAGGGCCGTATTTTGTACGCATAAACAGCCCTAAGGGCTACAACGCCAAACAATTTCAAATACAGCGATAAGCTAAATGTTGCTCAATGTCGGTTCCCATCATCATTTTTGGTTGGGAACTGACATTTTATTGCTCATTTTTTAAAAACCGAAATAACATGAAATACTTCTATTTCCTACTATTAGGCATCATGTTGAGTGCCACTCCCGCTTCCTCCCAATTTCTGGAACCCCAAATCAAATTCAAGTTGTATGTGCAAGACGCGATAGGTAACAAAGACTCGGTTACGATTGGGTATGACTCCTTAGCCTACCCAGGTATTGATACAGCTTTTGGTGAGGTCAATTTAAGGTATGTGCCTTTCGACAGTGTTTTTGAAGTGAGGGGTGCCGATAAAAGTGGTTTTGAGTATCAATCAAAACCAACTTTACATTGGTATACGCCTCTAATGTGCAACTACAATTTTTCGCAATACCAGTCGATCATCATTCGGGCGAAGCATTTTCCGGTGACCATTTCGTGGGATTCGACGTATTTTCACGACGACTGTTACGACTGGACGCACCTGACGCGGATATGGAGTTATCTGTTCAATCCAAGTTTTGTCAACGGAGACATTGCCAAGCTTCGGGATTATTCCAGCGTCACGTTCACTAAATTGTACCAGCAGCAAACCAATGGTTTCATGAACAACAGGATAGAGCTCATTGAAGGTGGCGGACAGGATTCCGTGTACGTCATCTGGGTGGGTTTAGCGGCCAATATGCCCACCAATTCTACATTTGAAGCGCAGGTACCCGTAGTGAAGTCGTATCCCAATCCTGTTTCGGACTGGCTAAGCCTCGACATTGAAGTGCAAGAACAGGTACACATCCAAAGCATCATGCTCACCGATGGTTTAGGCCGGAATTACAGCGTGGAAAGTTGGCACTCGTCTCATAATGGCATTTCTTTTTCCCTCACGCATGTGCCCGCCGGAATATACACAGGCACCCTGTACAGCCGCGGAGGCCAGGCGAAAAGGTTTAAATTGGTGAAAATCTAAAGCCCAAACAAGCGATCCAAACCCTCTTCACTCGCCGCGCAAACTCCCTTTTCCGTAATCAACCCGGTAATCAGGCGGGCGGGCGTCACGTCAAAGCCCCAGTTTCGGGCGGGGCTGTGTTCGGGCGTGAGCAACACGGCACGGCGCTGTGTGCCGTCCCAGCCTTCCACGTACCGCACCTCATCGGCACTGCGTTCTTCTATGGGTATGTTTTGCAGGCCGTCGCTGATGTTCCAGTCGATGGTGGTGGAAGGCAGGGCCACGTAAAAGGGCACGCGGTTGTCAAATGCTGCCAGGGCTTTGAGGTAGGTGCCAATTTTGTTGGCGGCGTCGCCGCTTCGGGTCACGCGGTCGGCGCCGACGATGACCAAATCAACCATGCCGTGTTGCATGATGTGTCCACCGGCGTTGTCTACGATGACGGTATGCGGCACGCCCGCCTGCCCCAGTTCCCAGGCGGTGAGGTTGGCTCCCTGGTTGCGGGGTCGCGTTTCGTCTACCCACACGTGCACCGGAATGCCAGCCTCCATGGCCTGGTAAATGGGCGAGGTCACGGTGCCCCATTCAATACAGCCCAGGCGGCCAGCGTTGCAGTGGGTGAGGATCTGCACCGGTTCGCCTGGCTTGTTTGCCTGTATGTCCTGCAACAGCGCCAGACCGTGTACGCCAATCATTCGGCACAGTTCCACGTCTTCTTCCACCATTTCGTCGGCCAAACGCCGGGCGAGGGCCGTTTTTTCCGATAAATCAGACACCGCACCCAGGGCCTTTTCCATGCGGTCCATAGCCCAAAACAGGTTCACCGCCGTGGGGCGCGAGGCGCGCAGGCGCCCAAACGCGTCGTACAGGTAAGCTCCTCCAGCCCAGGCTTGTTTTTCGGCTTCCATGCAGGCAAACCACACGCCGTAAGCCGCAGTGGCGGCAATGAGGGGCGCGCCGCGCACGGCCATGTCTTTGATGGCCGACACCACGTCGTCGCTGCTGCGTACATCCTGCACCACCACCTCATGGGGAAGTCGGCGCTGGTCAAGTATTTGTATGGCGTTCGGGTCAGAGGGGTGGGGCCAGAGGGTTCTTTTCATGGTTTTGTGTTACAGGGCGTTAAAATCGGTTGCAGTTCGGTGCTTTTGGCCGGGTTGGGTGCCTGGCCGAACGATGTGTATGGTTTGAAACCCGGCGTCTGACGCGGCGTCCAGCTCCGCTTCCACGTCGGACAGAAACAGGATGTTTTCGGGAGACAAGTCAAGGGTTTCCGCAATGCGCCGGTACGATTCCACTTCGCGTTTGTGCCCCACACGGGTGTCAAAGTGGTGATCGAAATATGGAAGCAGGTTGCCGGCTTCCGAATGGCCGAACAGCAGTTTTTGCGCGTCCACGGAGCCGGAGGAATAAATGCCCATGCGCTTTCCCTGGTTTTTCCAGCGTTCCAGTGCAGGCGGCACATCGGGATAAATGTGTCCTTTCAGTTCGCCATTGAGGTAGCCCTGGTGCCACACGTCGCCTTGCAGGTTTTTGAGCGCGGTGTGCTTGCGGTCGGTTTTGCACCATTCCAACAGGGTTTCCACGGCCTGTTCGGGATCAATGGCATGTCCGGTTTCGGCCGCCACGGTGTGTTGCACATCGGCTATTTGTGCTTGAAATCCGGGATCGGTTTCATGGGTGCGGGCGTATGCGCGGAAATGCGCCGAGAAATAGGGGAACAACACTTCGTACACAAAGGATACGGAAGTGGTGGTGCCTTCTATGTCGACAAGCACGTATGAAACCGGTGTTATCGGATTGGGCATGAATTAACGTTTTTTAGCGCAGCAAAGTACGGCGATTGGCCCAAACCCAAGCGCTCCAACCGTGGCCATCCGCGCCTCACTTTTTTGTCGAATACCAAAACGGCACAAATCCGTATTCCACAAGCGAGTCTTTTTTGGCTTCTGAAGGCAATTGGACAAGGATGGTATTTTTGCCACGCTGGAAGTGCTGGGCGTCAATGTAGGTGATGATGCCTTCCACGCCCGATTTTTCGGCAAACAACCAGTCCGCCTGGAGCGTGGTGCTGTCGTTGAGGGTGACCCTGAAAAATTGTTGCAGGCAATCCAGGCTCAAGCTGTCTTTGTACTGTCTGACGCTTTTTTTCGGCCAGGTTTCGAGCGTTTGTTCCGGTACGGGCGCTGGCGGGCAGAATGCCTTCAGTTGTGCGTCGAGATAATACGGGTATTTGACAAACAAGGGGAGGAAGTCGCCTTCCACCACATCGTTCGAAATGGACACCTTTGGCAGTGTACTCCCTTGGTCGCGGAGGTTGTCGTACCGGTTGTGGGGGAAAACGCCTTCCGGTGCGCCTTTCCAGAAATGTGTGCGGGGATCCAGCAAAGCTCGGCCGCGGATGCTGCTCAATTTTTGCGCCATCACGACTATACCGGCCGTCATCATGCCGATGGAAATGAGCGTCAGGGCACCATAATAACGGTATTTGGGCACATTGGACATAAAGGCCATGCTCAAGTACGTCAACGGATGGGAAAAAATGGGCAGGGTAAATCGGGTCAATAACAATTGAATTTGCGCCGAGCGCGTGGCCCATTGGTTCGTGTCGGACCGGTTGCGCGGCCAATACTTTGTGGAGAACACCACCAAAAGGGCTGCCACAAATGCCAAATACAAAATCCAGCCTGTGCGCTCGACCACCTCATCTGAAAAAAAACGCCGCATCAACACATAGGCCATGAAAATGATGAGGTACAGCATGCCCAAACCGCCCAAACCCATGGCCATGGTAAATGCCAGGGCAAAAATCCGGTTGCACTGCTTGTCCAATCGATAAATAAAGTCCGCCAGGGTACCATAATGCTGCTCGGCAAGCGCTTTGTACTCGTCGGACACGCTGTGCAACTGGTGGTACTGAATGCCCCTGGGAAACACCGCGTGCAGGCCCACCGCTCCCACCCACAAGGCCCGCATGCTGAGGTGCACAATGAACGTGCAGGTCAGGAGCCAGGCCATGACTTTGAAAAAAGCATACGCCAACAGCGGGAGTACCAGCCCGATGCCGTCGATGGAAGGCGCCAGGTTGTCCAAATAGTAGTCCAGCCCCCTTTCAATCAGGTCTGGTAGATAAGAAACCGCAAACGTAGCGGCACCGGAGATGGTCATCTCCAGGCTCCAGGTTTTGGAAGCCAACTCTTTCAGCCATTGCTGTTCATCCTGTGGTGCTTCATTGTCCATATTATAGCGACTTTTGCGGCAGCAAAATACACGACTTCTATGAATTTGCCCGACTTTACCGATACCATTGCCGCCATTGCCACGCCACCCGGCATGGGGGCCATTGCCGTGTTGCGTCTTTCGGGGCCGCGCGCGCTGGGCATCGCCGACGGCGTGTTCCGGGGCAAACGCCTCGAACACCAGGCGTCGCACACCGCCCATTTCGGCCGCATGGCAGACGAATCGGGCAACACCATAGATGAAGTGCTGGTCACGGTGTTCAAAGGGCCGCACTCCTATACCGGCGAAGACGTGGTGGAAATTGGCTGCCACGGCTCCCCCTACGTGCAGCAAGCCCTCCTCGAACGCCTGCTCCGCGAGGGCGCGCGCCTGGCTGAACCCGGCGAATTTACCCTGCGCGCCTTTCGCAACGGCCGCATGGACCTCAGCCAGGCCGAAGCGGTGGCCGACCTCATTGCCGCCGAAAGCGCTGCCGCCCACGGCGTGGCCCTGCGCCAGATGCGCGGTGGCTTCTCCGAAGAATTGAAAGCGCTCCGCGAACAGCTCATCCACTTCGCCAGCCTGGTGGAACTGGAGCTCGATTTCGGCGAAGAAGACGTGGAATTTGCCGACCGCGACGCGCTGCGCAGCCTCGTGACCCACCTCCGCGCCCACATCGGCCGCCTGCGCGACTCCTTTGCCCTCGGCAACGCCCTCAAACACGGCGTGAGCACCGTGATCGCCGGACGCCCCAACGCGGGCAAAAGCACCCTGCTCAACGCCCTGCTCAACGAGGAGCGCGCCATTGTGAGCGACATCCCCGGCACCACCCGCGACACCGTGGAAGAGGTGCTGCACATCCGGGGCGTGGCTTTTCGGCTTGTCGACACCGCGGGTATCCGCGAAGCGCAAGACCAAATTGAAGCCCTCGGCGTGGAACGCACCTATGCCAAAATACGCCAGGCCGCGCTGCTGCTGTACGTGTGGGATGTGGCGGGGGGTATGACATTGGAAGATGTGCACCGGGATTTGGGGGCGCTTGTGGGGGGTGACGGGCGTGTAGAAGACGGGCACCTACGAGACGGGCGCCCACAAGGGGTGCCCCTACATGATGGGCACCCACG
>JBMOHO010000191.1:0-7699 GCA_049317805.1 Saprospiraceae bacterium | reverse complement strand
CCAGCCCGGCCATCGTTTTGGGGTACATGCCCCCTTGTGCCCACACGCCGAAATTGCTGACGGCAAAAAACAACAGCGAAGCGCCCAATGTGCTCAGGCCCACGCGCGCCCAGTTGTGGTTTGTAGACAGCGCCAGCTCGCCCAGCAACACCACCAGGCCAAAAGCCAGGTATTGCCACATGGAGGTAAACCACACAAACCCGTCGTAATACTCGGCATATACCACGTTGTTCAAAAACAGATCGCTCAAAAACAGCGCTGCAAACGGCACCAGAAAAGACATCAAGCGGTTTTGCAACATGGCTGCGCCAAACAATCCGATGGCGGCAAGCGGCGTAAAGTTGGGCCAGTGGGGCAACACGCGCATGGCGGCAGCCATCAGGACAAGGATCAGGACTAATCGTAGTTTCATGGACTGTTTTTCTATGAAATTGCTAATGCGATGCAAAGATAGGCGCTTCACGTTGTCTTTGCTGTCGGAGTAAGTTTTTGCAGCGCCGTTTTTCTTATCATTGCCCGAAAAAAAAACTTTACATGACAAATTGGTTTGCCGCAGCCCTGTGCTGCTTATCCCCCTGCTTTCTTTTGGCGCAGCCCGACCGCTGGCAACAGCGCGCCGTGTACAACATGACCATTGATGTTAACGCCGATAAACACCAATATAAAGGTACGCAGCAACTGCAATACACCAACAACAGCCCCGATACCCTCTTTTCGGTGTTTTACCACCTCTATTTCAACGCCTTCCAGCCCGGCAGCATGATGGATGTGCGCTCGCAAACCATCGAAGACAGCGATCCGCGGGTATCGGACCGCATCAGTAAACTCAAACCCGACGAGCAGGGCTACATCAAGGTCAAATCTTTGCTGTTCAATGGCCAGCCGGCCATTTTTGAAACCAGCGAATCCATCCTGGAAGTCAAGCTCCCCGAACCGATTTTGCCCGGCGCCACCGTGAAATTAATTATGGAGTGGGACGCCCAGGTGCCCCTGCAAATCCGCCGCTCCGGTCGCGACAACCGGGAGGGTGTCGAGTTCTCCATGTCGCAGTGGTACCCCAAATTGTGCGAATACGACTACCAGGGCTGGCACGCCAATCCGTACATCGCCCGGGAGTTTTACGGTGTTTGGGGCGATTTTGACGTCACCATCCTCATCGATAAAAAGTACGTGGTGGCTGCTGGCGGTTACCTGCAAAATCCACAGGCCGTTGGATATGGCTACGAACAACCCGGCTTGCCTGTGCAACAACCCGCAGGCGACAAGCTCCAATGGCATTTCAAAGCGCCCAATGTGCACGATTTTGTGTGGGCGGCCGATCCGGATTTTACCCAAAAAACGCTGCGGCTCGACGACGGCACGCTCATGCGCTTTTTTTGGCAAAAAGGAAAAGGGTACGACGAGCAGTGGGAGGCCCTGCCCGCCATCATGAACCGCGCTCGAAACACCATGAACGCGCGCTTCGGCCAATACCCATACGAAGAATATGCATTCATTCAGGGCGGCGACGGCGGCATGGAATACCCGATGGCCACCCTGATCACCGGCAACCGCCCCCTCGGCAGCCTCGTGGGCGTAAGCGTTCACGAACACCTCCACTCCTGGTACCAGATGATCCTGGGCACCAACGAAAGCCTGTACGCCTGGATGGACGAAGGCTTTACCTCTTACGCCGAAAACATCGTGGAAAATGAACTGGCCCGTGCAGGATTGCTGGACGACCGCAAAGCTAATGACAACCCCCAAGTCGGCAACTACCTCGGGTATACCATGCTGGTGAATGGCGGCAAGGAAGAACCCCTTAGCACCCATGCTGATCATTTCCACACCAATTTAGCATATAACCTGGCGGCATACACCAAAGGCGCGGTTTTTTTAGCACAGCTCGGTTACGTGATCGGCCAAACAAACCTCGAAAAAGGCATTCTTCGCTATTACGACACCTGGAAATTCAAGCACCCGAACGTCAACGACTTTATCCGCATCATGGAAAAACAAAGCGGACTGGAACTCGACTGGTACAAGGAAGACTTTGTGCACACCACCAACACCATTGATTACGCCATCGATAAAGTGGAGGAGGAAGACCGAAAAAATACCCGCGTCACCGTAGCCCGCAAAGGCCGCATGGCCATGCCGTTAGACATCCTGGTGACGTACAACGACGGCAAACAGGAGCTTTTTTACGCCCCCCTCGAAAGCATGCGCGGACTGAAACCGGCCGAGTCTGACCAGCCCCGCACGGTGCTGCCCGATCACCGTTGGGTCGATCCGGCGTACACGTTTGTCATCAACCGCAAACTCAAAGACATTGCCCGCATCGACATTGATCCCACCAAACGCCTGGCGGATGTGGATGCTCAAAACAATACGTGGACGCCGTAGATCAAACCCTCATTCCAGCCAACCAGCCGGGTTCATCCGCGTCTTCTGGTTCCACAGTTCAAAGTGCAGCTCGGCTGCGCCGGTGATGGGGTTGGTGCTCACTTTGCCCAACACATCATGGGCGTGCACGGTCTGGCCTTTTTTCAGGTTGGTGTCGCCGATGTTGGAATACACGGTGTAGTAGTTGCCGTGCTGGAGGATGACGGTGTATTCGTGGCCGGGGATGTATTGCACCCCGGCCACCACGCCTTCGTGCACGGCGTGCACCGGTTCGCCCTCTTCGGTGCGGATGTCAATGCCGTTGTTGGTCACTTCCAGGTTGCGGATGGTGGGGTGTTTTTGTTTGCCGTAGCCGCGCGCCACAAAACCGTTGGCCACTGGTTTGGGCAATTTGCCGCGTTGGTTTCGAAAAGCAGCTGAGGTGTTGTCGCTCGGTGCGTCCGTTTCAACCGATGCAGCGCTTTCTGTTTTTTCAACCGGTGGAGCGGCGGCGGCGGGTTTTTCGGGTTTGGCGTTGACTTTGGGCTTGGACGTCTTTTCTTTTTCCGGTTTGGCCGCCGGTTTTCGGGCTTCAGGCTTTCGGGGTTCGGCGTTGCGTTTCAACACTTCGGCAGCGATGATGTCTTCAATGGCTTTGTTGAGCGCTTCGTGTGCGGCCTGTTGTTGCTGGAGTTGGGCTTTTAGCCGCGATTCGTCTTTTTGTAAATCGGCCAGCAACACGTTTTTATCTTTCAATTCTACATCAAGCGTTGATTTTTGACCGGTGAGCGTGCCCAACAGGTTTTCCTTTTCTATTCGGGTTTGCTCCAGCGTTTGCATTCTGTTGGACAGCATGTCGCGGGTGAATCGGATGGCCTCCGCCTGTTGGCGACGGAAGGCGTCGTATTTGCGCAGGAACAACCACCGGCGAAAGACCTGGTTGAGGTTGGCTGCGGAGAAGATGTACAACAGGGGGTTGTGCAGCGATTTGCGCCGAAAGGCGTTGCGCACCATGCGGCCGTACTCTTGTTCCATAGCCGCCACGTCTTGATTGAGCGCGTTGATCACATTGTTGGCGCGGGTCATGCTTTCTTCTGCGGCAGCAATTTCGATTTGTACGGTTTGCACCAGCGAGGAGCGCTGGCTGACCTGTTGTTGCAGGGCCACAAAGCGGTTGTAGGTCGCTTCGCGGGTTTTCGACGTTTTTCGGAGCAACTTGTCGGTCTGCTCTATGTCGCGCAGCAGTTTTTTGCGTCGGGTTTCGAGCTCTTTTTTCGACTGTGCCTGCAGGGCGACCAGCGGAAGGAGCAGCCCGAACAACAGCAACCACAGCGATTTACGGCAGGCGGCGGTAATGCGCGGGTATGTCAAAGCGGTAGGTTTCAGCGCCATTGGGTACAATTTCGGTAAAATGGATGTCTATTAAAAATCGTCCGTGTGCCTTGGTCTGGGCATCTATTCGCCGCTCATGGGCAAACGGGCCCAGCACATCGATGGTGGAAAAGCGGTCAAATTGGAGTGAGACCCGGTTTTGCGTGCGTTTTTGTTCAAAAAGGCCCGTTCGCCACCGGTAAATGCCGTCCTGAATGCCGTATTGGGCCTTGTATTGCGCCGTTTCTCCCTGTAAATGGTGTAATCGTTGCAAGGTGTCCGACGCCATGTCCATGTTCGGAAAAAACCATGCCGAACCCAGCAGGAGGCGCTGAAGCATGCCGAAATCGCCCGGGGCACCGTAATCGCTCAACACTTTTTCCAAGGGCATGATGGCGTAAGTCTGCTCGATGCGGTTGATGGCATACACCGAGTCGGGGGTGATGAGCACCCGAACACCTTCGATGCCAAATTTTTTTACGTTGATCCAGATGGCGCTGTCGCGCAACCAAATGATGTTGGTGAATGCGTCTATGGATTGCCCTTCCCCTTCGCCCTTTAATTCGCCGCGCAGCAGCAGGTTTTTCAGTCGTTTGTCTGGCTCAAAAGCAGATTTTTTTTGCAAAAAGTCAGCCGTTTCTATTCGTTTTGGGGCCGTAAACACGTCTGCACTCCGTTTTTTGCTGCATCCCTTTGCCGAGACGAAGACAAGCAGGTACAACAACAACATCCACGGTGATAGAATCAATATAAACTTCATGGCATAAAGGTACCGATGTTGTGCTATATTATTGTGCCCTTCAACCCTCATCATCCAACTCCAGCCGCGCAGCCGCCAGTTCGCTCCAGGCGTGCCGGTCTCCCGCCGCTTTGGCCACAGCAATGCCCGCGTCATACGCCTCCAGGGCTTCTTCCGGGCGTTCCAGGGTTTCCAACAACTTGCCCAAATGATAGTACAAACCCACATACCCGGGGTCGGCAGCCTGCAAATGCCGGTAATACGACAAAGCGTTTCCAAAATCTTCTGCCTTTTCGTATTCTTTGCCCACGGCAAACAACAGAAAGGAGTCGTCCGGTGTTTCTTCCAGCAGTTTTAGGAGGTGGGGGAGGCGCATGAGTTTTGAGTTTTGAGTTGTGAGTTATGAGTTGTGAGTTATGAGTTTTTTAGCGAAAATTCGCTAATAAGATTTTAGATTGAATGGCTTTGTGCTGTACCTTTGCGCCGCAAGTTGCAACAGTGCGGCGCGCATACCTAAACTTTTTTGGTAAAACCATGAAATATCTTGTTTGCATCAGTCAAACGCCGGATACCACGGCTGAAGTATCCTTTATTGCCGATGGCAAAACGTATAATGCTGCCGGTAAGACGATGATCATGAATCCTTACGATGAATGGTACGCCCTGGTGCGCGCCTGCGAACTGGCGGAGGCCGATGGCGGCACGGTGGTGGCCATCAACGTAGGTCTGGCGGCCAACGAACAGACCATCCGCAAGGCTTTGGCCATTGGCGCGACCGAGGCGGTACGGGTAGATGTCGAGCCGGTCAATGCCGAGTTTGTAGCCCATCAAATAGCGGCCTATGCCAAAAGCCAGGCCTTCGATATCATCTTGCTGGGTAAAGAAACCATTGATTACAACGGTGCAGAGGTGGGTGCCATTTTGGCCGAACTGCTCGACCTGCCGTACGTTTCCAATGCGGCACACCTGACCTTGACGGGCTCTGTCGCTACACTCGAGCGCGACATAGAGGGTGGCGTAGAAGTCCTGGAAGTGGAAACGCCTTTTGTACTCAGCGCCGCCAAAGGCTTGGCCGAACAACGCATCCCCAACATGCGCGGCATCATGATGGCCCGGTCAAAACCGCTTCAGGTTGTCCCTCCTGTGCCGGTGCAGGCACACGTGCACAGCGTTCAGTTTGTCCTGCCTCCGGCAAAAACCGGCGTGCACATGATCAAACCCGACAACATCGACGAACTGGTGCGCCTCCTCCACGAAGAAGCAAAAGTCATCTAAGCCCACAAATACACAAATAATCAAATCCACAAATAAACAACCATGGTCCTCATATTCGCAGAAACCCCACGCGGGCATTTCAAAAAGTCGGCTTTCGAGGCCGTCACTTATGGCAAAAAAACAGCCGATTTGTTGGGCGTGCCATGCAAAGCCGTTGTGCTGGGTACCCTGGTGCCCAACGCAGGTGAATTGGGTAAATACGGTGCCGACGCGGTGTTGCAAGTAGCTGATCCGGCGTTGAACGCGCTCGATGGACAAGTGTACGCCGCGGTGCTGGCCGAAGTGGCCAAACGCGAAGGCGCTACAGTGGTCATCCTGAGCCACACGTCTACCGGCAAAACCGTAGCCGGTCGCCTCGCCGTCCGCCTGGATGCCGGCCTGGTGTCCGGGGTGAATGCCCTGCCCGAATTGAATGGCAACAGCCTGCGCGTGCGCAAGAGCGTGTTTTCAGGCAAAGCAGTGGGTACATACGACATCAGCAGCCCGGTCAAAGTGTTGTCGCTCATGGGCAATGCCGTTAAACCGGAGGTGACGGGCGGCGACGTACCCGTGGAGAATGTCAGCATCACCGCACCGGCGTCCCGAATCCGCGTGAAGGAAGTAAAAACCCAGGAAGGCATTGTGCCGCTGCCGGAGGCCGAAGTAGTAGTGTCTGCGGGCCGAGGCATGAAAGAGCCGGGCAACTGGGGCATTGTGGAAGAGCTCGCCGAAGCGTTGGGCGCCACCACGGCCTGCTCGCGTCCGGTGGCCGATAGCGGATGGAGGCCCCACCACGAACACGTGGGCCAAACGGGCATCGCCATTCGTCCCAATTTGTACATCGCCATCGGCATCAGCGGCGCGATACAGCACCTTGCGGGTGTCAACAACTCGAAAGTGATTGTGGTGATCAACAAAGATCCGGAAGCGCCGTTTTTCAAAGCAGCCGATTACGGCGTAGAAGGCGATTTGTTCGAGGTGGTACCGCGCCTGACGGCAGCGATCAAACGCCTGAAGGCAACACAATAAAAGGATGTTTCAACCAAGCGAAGGGATGTTTGTTATCAACCGGCAGCAAACGTTTATCTTTGCCTGCCGCATCCCGGCAACCTCTTTTGCCGGAAAACCCTATCGTCTGCATGAAACGCATCGAATTAGACATCATGGCGCTCTCACACAGCGTCACACAATCGCATAATTACGCCATTGTCCTGGGCGAACGCCGCGGTCAGCGTCGGCTCCCCATCGTTATAGGCAGTTTCGAAGCGCAGGCGATCGCCGTCGCCATGGAACGCATGACGCCCAACCGTCCGCTGACGCACGACCTGTTCAAGAACACCCTTGATACTTTTCACATTGAATTGAAGGAGGTGGTGATCAACAATTTGCTCGACGGCATTTTTTATGCCCGGTTAGTGTGCCTGTTCAACGGTGAAACGTTTGAAATTGACTCCCGCACTTCCGACGCCATCGCCATGGCCGTGCGTTTTGAATGCCCGATCTATACCTATGATTTCATCCTCGAAGCCGCCGGCGTGGTGCTGGAAGACCAGGAGGAGGGCAGCGCCGCGCAAGGCATTCAAAACATTGCCGCCGGTGGTACAGGCACTGAAATCAACATGGAAACCCTGGAGCGTTACACCGTGGACGACCTGCAACTCAAACTGGCTGAGGTGCTGGACGCTGAAGACTACGAAACCGCAGCCCGCATACGGGACGAAATTCGGAGAAGGGAGCAAAAAAGTTGAATGATTTTAGGGCTGCAATCCGACAACCGGATATGCGGAAACGCGCATTACACTTTGCCCAAAACCACCATATTGGCCAATGTGGGAGACGCCGCGCCTCCCTCCTGCTCAATGGTAATGGCAAACGCATCGGCCTCGGTAACCTTCAACATGGTCTGTATGTTGCCGATGTTGCCATTGACCAACAAGCCTGCATTGTGGGGTTGACCATCTTTTAGAGACC
>JBMOHO010000190.1:0-7762 GCA_049317805.1 Saprospiraceae bacterium | reverse complement strand
AAACAACATTTGCTTTTCCCATAAAGCAAAAAATCCATACTTTTGCTCAATGCAAAAAGCAAAAATATGGATTTTCTAATTTCCGGCTCAAATCAACTGGCACATGCCGTCCGTTTGGACTTCAAGCGGTCTTTGATCGATCAAATTCAATGGGACTGGCGATTGATCGGCATTCGGGGTGCGCGGGGGGTGGGCAAAACAACCATACTGCTTCAGCACATGAAAAGGAAGCACCCAATTGAAAAGGCCGAGGCGGTCTACTTGTCTTTGGACAACATTTATTTTCTCGAAAACCGGCTTTGGGATGTGGTAGAAGTACTACAGGGTAAAGGGTATCGGTATTTTTATTTGGACGAAGTGCACAAGTACCCCCATTGGGCGAGGGAGATTAAAAACGTATATGATCAGTATCCGTATTTGCACGTCGTTTTTACCGGTTCATCCCTCATCGAGATGAATAAACTCGACGTTGACCTGAGCCGTAGAGCTGTGGTGTACGATCTGCCCGTATTGTCGTTTCGGGAATATCTCGCGTTGACTGGGGTCGCGCATCTGCCTGTGGTCAAGTGGGAAGCGTTGCTGAACAACCACGTAGCTATTGGCCTTGACATTTTGCAAACCATCAAACCGTTGCAACACCTGCCCCGCTATTTGGAAATAGGGTGTTATCCATTCTTTATGGAAAACACGACCCTGTTTGCACAACGTTTGGCGCAGACCATTCAACTCGTCGTGGAAACCGACCTGGCTTTTGTAGAAGGCATACAGGTGCGGCAAACGCGGAAGATTTTACAATTGCTTCAAGTAGTGGCCCAATCCGTTCCGTTTTCCATAAACGTCAGCAAAGTGGCCGAAAAGGTTCAAATAGAGCGAAATACCTTAACCAAATACCTGCATTATTTAGAAAAATCGGCGATCATTTCCTTTTTAAATGCCCCGGAAACAAACTTGTCGGCATTGCAAAAGCCCGAAAAATTATACCTGGAAAACACCAATCTGTCGTTTGCCCTGGCTCCAGACAACGTCAACAAAGGCAATCTGCGGGAAACATTTTTTTTCAATCAAGTCCGAACAATCTTACCTGTGCACTTCGCCCAACAGGGCGATTTCCTGGTGAATGAACAATGCGTTTTTGAAATTGGCGGCATCCACAAAACATTCGAACAAGTCAAACACATTCCGGACGCTTACTTGGCTTTAGACGACCTCGAACTCGGCAACGGTCGCCGCATTCCGCTTTGGATGTTTGGGCTGCTGTACTGACCACATGCCTACTCCGGCGGATTCTTTCGTTCGTACAGGTAAGCAGCGAGCATGCCTGCACCGCCGAACATGGCTATCAGGGCAAAATAAAGCCCCGCAGAACGGTCTTCATCCAGTTGCAGGATGCTGTCGAACACAAGCGCCAGCAGCAAACCCATGCCAGCACCCATGAACATGAGGCTGTTGCGCAGGGTTTTAGACGGATCGGCTTTCTTGCTCTCCCGTACGGGTTCCATGCCCTTGGCAATCATGGCCATGTTTTCTTTGTTTTGCAGGTAGCGTATACCAAATATCATCAGGAAAACGCCAAGGGATACGATGATGGGAATGAGCAGGGCTACAATGGACTCTGGCATGGCAGTCAATTTTTTGTTGAAGTGGTGGTTGTCGTTTATTTGCCCCATCGGACAGCCACCGGGCCGGGCAGGTTACACCACGCAGAGAAATTATTTTGGGTCGTTGTTTTCGACAGGCAGAAAAATCTCGGCCATCATGCAACGGGCGCTGCCTCCCCCGTAGGTTTCTATAGTATCCAACGCACTGTGCAACAAACGCGTGTGTTTCGACAGCGTGTGCAACTGATCCGGCGTGAGCGAACGGTGTGCTTGTTCCGACATCACCAAAATGGTTTCGCCCGCAGTGTTGCGCACCTGCAGCATGTTGCCCGCAAAAGCATTCATTTGATCCAGGGAAATAGCCACCACTTCCTTTTGGGTAGCCGAAAAGCGGTCGAGCAGCATTTGTTTTTCGGCAGCGTCGCGCACAGCATCCATGCAAATAACCACAAACGTTTCGCCCATGGCCATCATCACGTTGGTGTGGTAAATGTCGCGTCCTTCGCCATCCTGCGCGTGAAACACCACGGGTGTGTACAGCAGCACTTTGCACAAATCGTTCAGCAAACCAGCGTCGGTGCGCGGACTCAGGCAGGCATACGCCAATTGGTGCACATGATCAAAAATGATGCTGCCGGTGCCTTCCAAAAAACGGTTATCCGCTTCGCTGTATTCTACAGGCAGGTGCATGCGCACGCGGAAATCCTGCTCCAGCACCGCCTTGAGCACAGCACGGCGGCGCTCAAGGCGGCGGGAAGGGGCAAACATGGGGTATGTGAACACCAATTCTTCCTGGTGAAACGTGATCCAGTTGTTTGGAAAAACGGCGTCGGGCTTGGGTGGCCTTGGGGTGTCGTTCACCACCAGTACCTGTACCCCGGCGGCACGGAGCTTTTCCACCATCGCGTCAAACTCCTGCACCGCTTTGCGGCGGATTTCCAGGGGGCGCAGGCGGCCGTCTTGCTGCTGGAAGGCATTGTTGGCCGCTGTTTCTTCGTTAAAAGCGAAACGCACCGGGCGAATCATCAGGATGTGGGAGGTCGTTTGTCGGCGCATACCTGTCATGTTGTGGTTGGAATAACGCGGGCAAAGATGCTTCAAAAAAACATTTAAAGGCTTGTTAAAGCCAATTTCGAATACACACAACACGCTTATTTTTGCCCAAAAACAAAGGCATCATGAAACACATCCTGATTTTTACCCTGTTTTTGACGGTATCCGGACGGGTTTGTGCCCAAACCGCCGACCCGTTTCGCGAAATGGAAGACGCCTTCAACCGCATGCGCCAGTGGCAACAGCAGCTCATGGAACAAGGGTTTGGCAACGCCTATACTTTTCCTGGGGGCGACTCCTCGTCTTTTTACTTCCACATTGATACCACCTTCAGCGGTAGTTTTGATTTTTCACCTTTTGATCAAAACGGTATGGGCAATTCGTTTTTTGACGAGGCCGACGCTTTTTTCCGACAGTTTTTTGGCGAATCGCCCTTGGGACAATACCGCGGACAACAGCCCCACTCCCAGGGCGACGATGGCAATATCCCGCCCGAAGACGGCCTTCTGCCCGAAGAACGCCTGCGACAAGAACAACTTGCCCCGTCGAAATCCCCGTCCAAGCTCACCAACAAGAACACCATCCGAATATGATGGGGTGCCTAATCAGGTCAACACCTCAAAAGCCCAATCGTCGATGTTGCGGTGTTCGCTTGAAAAGTTGATGCCGATGCCAATTACCGGCTTGCCATGATGCAGCACAGCCTGATGGTATTTTTTTTGCCGGATTTGGTCCAGGGCAACTTGGGCTGATTGGTCGAGTTTGAACTCCAGGATGTATATGTGGTCATTGGTTTCCACCAAAGCGTCTAATCGCCCATCGCTGGTGTGGGCCTCACTGTGTATGCGCAAGCCCATGTACGTGAACAGCAGGTGAATGGCGGCGTGGTAGAATTTTTCCGGGTATTTTTCATGCAGCGGATAAGGCAAGTTGGCGAAAACGCCCGAAAGGAGCCGCATGACCTGCTCGATGTCGTCGTTGAAAAAAGCATTGCGGAGTTTGATTACGAGCGCGGTAGACCGTTCGGCATCTACTCCGACAAACCCTTCGATAAGGCTTTCGAGCATGGCGTCGCGCACTTCCTGGTTGGGGTAATCGAGGTGTAACAGGCCCTCTTCCGTAGCAGATCGTATGGTGAGGTAACCGGTTTGGAAAAGGATGGACACCGGTTTGAGGTTGTCGAGTTCAAACGTGTCAAAACCGCTGGGTTTTATGTTGTCGAACTGAAGATCGTAGATGCCCTCTTGTTTGAGCAGGTTGACCAGAAAGGTGGGTGTCCCCGTAGAGAACCAGAAATTTTGAAATTTTCCGGTGGCAAAAAAAGTGTTTATAGAAACGGGATTGTACACCGTTTCGGCGGTTTCTTCAAAGCGGTACCCGTTGTACCATACGCGCATTTTGTCGGTCAGTTCAGCTACGGTCATGTCCATCCGGGATGCAAGCTGTTTAATGTCCGCAGCAAAATTGGTTTCTAATTCGCTTTGGGTATATCCGAACATCGTGGCGTAGGCCGGATGCAGCGTGATGTCGAACAGGTTGTTCAAGCCCGAAAAAATACCCACTTTGGAAAACTTGCTGACACCGGTGAGAAATACGAATTTGAGGTGTTGATCCGTGTCTTTCAACACGGCAAAAAATGCTTTCAGTAAATCTCTGTTGCGGTATGCCGTTTCAATTTCTTTACCCAGATACTGTATGATCGGCGCATCGTATTCGTCAATGAGTACAACAACGTTGTGTTGGATGCCAAGCTGTTGAATCAACTCTTTGAATCGCGATGCAATACCGTCAGTATGGAATGTAATCCCTTTTGAGGCGGCAATCTGGTTCAATTCCTGCTCCAATGCGCGCTCCAATCCAAGCGTTTGAAATCCGATAGAGGTAAATGAAATGCTGATAACCGGACAATCCATCGTCCAGTCCCACTGATCTTCAATCCAAAGTCCTTTAAACAAGTCCCGGTTGCCCTTGAATAGTTCGTGCAGGATGGAGATGGTGAGCGATTTGCCAAAGCGGCGCGGGCGGGAAAGAAAAACGGCTTTCGCCTGGTTGGTCAGTTGGTGGATGTATTTTGTCTTATCCACGTATTTATATCCCTCTTGTACGATGGAACGAAAATCCTGAACCCCTACCGCGGGTTTGCTGGGCATCATGTTTTGAAAAGTTAATGGGCAAAAGTAACCTTGAAAAACCATAGAGCGGTTAGCCCCTTTGAAAATATTTTGCAAAAACCCTGCTCTGAACTGAGCCATTTGGCGTACCTTACACCCTCTTTGCATTTGTTTTTTCAACCTTCCTGTGCAGGATTTGTTGTACGAACGACAATTTTTTTGACGATGAACAGCCAAGAGCCCGTAGACGTTTTCATCTACCGCATCCGGGAAAACGGACTTGAAGTTTTCCTTTCCGAGTCTGATTCCCCCGAAACTGCCGGACAACTCCTTTCTGCGTTGCATACCCTTCAGGGTTTGCCCGAACGCCTGCATCAAAGCCAATGCATCGAACTGGATGCCGTAGATGGCCATGCCCGCAAAACCATTGCCGTAGAGGCCGACTGGCATGAGCTTCCTTCTCTGCGCGCCCTCATTTATGAGGACTACCGCGTAGCCAAAGAGAAAGCCAAACAAAAATTATTCAACTTGATCCCCAATATGGAAAAAGGTGCGTTCGTGGCAGTCAAAGACGTCCTCAAACGCGTCATGCCCGAGCAATACGCCTTTCTGAAAGAACTGAAAGACGTGGTGGTGGAGAAAAATCAGGCAAAATATATCTAACCTTTTCTCAGTTTTGAGTTTTGAGTTTTGAGTTGAGAGTTTTGAGTTACGAGTAACTCAAAACTCATAACTCATAACTCAAAACTGAAGACAAAGGCACCAGCCCAGATGATCCTTTATAGCCCGTCGGGCGTCCGGAATGGCTTTTCGGAGTCTTTCCTGGTAACCGACGGACATGTTTGGCAGTTGCATTTCAATGGCGTCCAACTGGTCAAGGGCATCTGTTCCGGCGTACAATAACTTTTGAACAGCGCCTTTGAGGATTGGTTGATGAGGCCAGTCGTTTTGTACCTGCGTGTAATAAGCAGGGAGTTGCTCAACCAGGCGGGTCAGCAGTGCCGGGTGACGAACGCCTTTGTCGGAGCCGGAAAAATGCCGTAGCAGTTCGTTCACCGAAAACGCGTCCGCCGCCACGCCCAGCACCGGGTCGGTTTGGGCCAGCGAGTCCAGCACTGGCAACAATTGAGCCAGGCGGTTGCGTTGCGCCTCGTCCAAGCGGTTGAGAGGGATGCTTTTCGCCTCGTCGGCCAAAACAGCCGCGTTTTTTTGCAGCGATGCCACGTACGCGTCGTTTTTCGGAAGGGGCAAACGGATGGTATCCCGGCCTTCAATCAACATGAAAACGGGCTCTTCCCCCAACATTTTTAATAAAGACCGCTGTATACGGGTCAGTTTAGCCTCCGGCCCGGTGCAGGACAGGCAAGTGACCGCAACCACCAAACGGACAGTTGTTTTTACAGTTTGTAATTTCACGCCGGAAAATAGGCACTAACACCGAAACCCACATGCCGTTTTTACAAAAATCTACTTACCCCGGTGCGCCGGCATGGCAATTCAATGGCCACCTGCAGACTGTAGCCGCCGGTTTGTTTCGCGCATTGCCCGATACGCCCTATCGCCGCGAACGCATTGAAACCGCCGATCATGATTTTTTAGACCTCGATTGGATTGAAAACGGGTCAAATCGATTAGTGGTGATTTCTCACGGCCTGGAGGGCAGCACGTCGCATGCGTATATCCGGGGCATGGCCGCTTTGTTTGCACAAGAAGGCTGGGACGTGCTGGCCTGGAACTGCCGGTCCTGCTCCGGTGAAATGAACCGGGCCTTTAGACTGTACCATCACGGCGATGTAGAGGACATTGGCACCGTGATTCAACACGCCATCCGTCAACAACGGTACCCAACCATCGCGTTGGTGGGTTACAGCATGGGTGCCAACATCACCCTGAAATATTTGGGCGTACACGGCGAAAACGTGCCGCAAGCCATCAAAACCGCGGCCGTCTTTTCTGCGCCGGTTCAGTTGGAAGAAGGTGCTCTGGTGCTCGACCGCTGGGACAATTTCCTGTACCGCCGACGCTTCAAGCGGAAATTATCGGAAAAAATCAAAGCCAAAGCCGTGCAATACCCCGGTTTATTGGACGTCGAAAAATTAGCGCAAATCAAACGCTGGCGCGATTTTGACGAGTGGTTTAGCGCGCCCATTTGCGGGTTTGAAAGCGCCGAAGAATTTTACCGCATGGCCTCTGCCGCCAATTACATCAAAGGCATCCGAATACCCACCTTGCTGGTCAATGCCGCCAACGACCCCATCCTCTCGCCAGGCTGCATGCCTTTGGAGTTGGCCAAAAGACACGACCATTTTTACTTCGAAATGCCGGAAGAAGGCGGCCACTGCGGCTTTCAAATGCCCCGAAAAGACCCTTTCACCTGGGCGGAGTACCGGGCGTTGGAGTTTTGCTCGGAAAGCTGAGGAATACGGAATGCGGAATTGGGGGTGAACCTATGGATGCTTTGATTTGTTCCACGGGCATTGTAACCATTTATTGTTTAACTATACTTTTATGCAAGATGCGTTGAGTGCCGCGAATGACATAGTGGATACGGTGTGCGACCCGGAGATACCGGTGTTGACGGTGCGCGATTTGGGCATTGTTCGCGAAGTGTTGCTGGCCGACGACGGCACGATAGAAGTGGTGATCACGCCTACGTACAGCGGCTGTCCTGCCATGAACGCCATTGAGGTCAACCTGCGCGCAGCGCTGCAAGCGGGCGGATTTGAGCAAGTGCGGGTGCGCACCGTGCTGAGTCCGGCCTGGACGACCGACTGGATGAGCGCCGAAGGCCGCGAAAAATTGCGCCAGTTTGGCATAGCTCCGCCAGCCGATGGCGTCATGGACAAAAGGGCGCTGATGGGCGACACGCGGGCGCTGGTATGCCCTTTTTGTGGCTCAGACCACACGGAGATGTTGTCGCAATTTGGGTCCACGTCTTGCAAGTCCCTGTTTCGGTGTTTGGAGTGTCGGGAGCCGTTTGATTATTTTAAATGTCATTGA
>JBMOHO010000189.1:0-7778 GCA_049317805.1 Saprospiraceae bacterium | reverse complement strand
CAAACGGATAACGAGGCCTGTTTTTTGCAGTTAAATAAAACGCTAAAACATCACGGTTGCCCCCACGGCCCATCGGCCTTTCGACGTGCTGTACCCCGATTGAAGGTGTTGCGTTGCTCTTTTTCAGGGTATTACCCTAAAATGAACACACGCAAGACGGGTAAACAGCCCACCGGTAAAACAGGGTAGGGGGCGCAGTACCAGGTGATTTCCCGCTCTTGTTGCGGAGCAGGCGCGTTTTCTTCTTGTTCAGCTGCTTTTTGCAGTTTCTTCATCAACACGCATAAATGCCTTGTTTTTTTGTTCAGGCTTGTTTTTATGGTGTTATTTTGACAAATGTGTAGCTGTTTTGGAGGCTAAACGGTTGCTTTTACCCGAAAACACGACGCTGCTGCAAAGAACAACAAAACGCCTGCAAACGCCAGGGCATTCCGCGGATCGTTGCCCAACAAGGGTTTGTACAGCAGCGGAATGGTAATCATGTTGATGATCTGCGGAACTACAATAAACATGTTGAAGATGCCCATGTACACACCCATGCGCGATTCGGGCACGGAGGTGGATAGCATGACGTATGGCATAGACATGATAGATGCCCAGCCTATACCCACCAGGGCCATACAGGCCATCACCATATAGACGTCAGTAGTGAACAGCATGCTTACAAATCCGATACCCGCCAATACAAGGCATATTGCGTGGGTTAGCCTGCTGGATGTCTTTTTGGCCATGGCCACGAGTAAAAAAGAGACACCAAAACAGGCAATATTGAAAACCGCTAAACCCATGTTTCCCCATCGAACACCTTCTTCAAAACCAGGTGAATCGGTATTCGGTGCATTGAAGCAATGTCTTGCAATAGATAAAGCGAGGTATTGCCACATTAAGGGCAAGGCGTACCAGGTGAAAAACTTGACCCACCAAAGCTGCCGCATCGTAACAGGCATATCCCGAAATGCATCCACAATTTCTTGAAAACCCTCTCGAAACCCCTTTTTTCGATCCAACCGGAACTCTTCCATGTCCTCCGGCGGATACTCCTTTGTGGTGAGTACCGTGACCGCAATAGACACCAAAATGGCACCGGCACCAATAAAGAAAGCATACCGTACAAAGTCTGGAATGCCCTCCGCAGAAGCCCCGCCTACCACTACAAAACCGACTGCCGGCAAAATAAACGGCATGAGGTTCGCCAGGGTTTGACCCAGGCCAACAAAAAAACCCTGCATGGAAAATCCAAGTGCGCGTTGATGCTCCGGAAGCTTGTCGGCCACAAAAGCCCGAAAAGGTTCCATCGTGACGTTGGCGGCACCGTCGAGCAACCACAAGAGCCCCGCAGCCATCCACAACGACGAAGACATGGGCATCAGCACTAATGCGAGGCTGGTGAGCAGTGCACCAATCATGAAATAAGGTCTCCTTCGCCCCCAAAACGGATGCCAGGTAGCGTCGCTCATGGCACCTATAAGGGGTTGCACCAATAGCCCGGTAATTGGTCCAGCCAGCCACAGCAATGGTATTTGCGACTCCTCGGCACCTAAATACCGGTAAATGGGGCTCATGTTGGCCTGTTGCAGTCCAAAGGCATATTGTACGCCCAAAAAGCCAAAGCTCATGTTCCAGATCTGCCAGAAACTGAGGGTAGGTTTGTTAGTCATGTGCTGTGTGTTGTAGCGTAACCGAATAATCTGGATTGACAAGAATTTGGGCTCTTGGGCGAAGGCTGCGGATGATGGTATGTTCTATTTGCAGCACCTGTTCAATAAATTCATCGTAGGGTTCACGGTTGCGCGACAAGCGCTGAGCCCGTGTTTGTCGATAATCGCGATCCATAAAAATACCCGTATGTGCATCATGGAGTTGTAAGACATAAGTGCCTTCGATGATCATGATGCGGTAAGCCGACAGGGGTATATTTTCCTCTAATATTTCGTTGGTGCGGTAATTGACCAATGGTTTGGTGAGTGTAGGCCGATTGTCTAAAAACATATTGAGGTGGATTTGCAGTAAATCCATTTTAACTTCTTGTAGACCAACCCATTGAATATCATTTAAGCGTTTTTCGTGATTTGTTTTAGGCGGCAGGTGGAAATAGTCATCTTGATGCAACACCAAAGCAAGCAGTCCTTTCAAGTGGAGGCGCTGCTGCAAGCACATGGCCGTTACGGATTTGCCGCTACCCGATTCTCCGCCCACCAGCAGGACTTTCCGATCATCTCCGGAAATATCCAGGATGTCTACTATTGAATCTGCTGTTTGATAATATTCCGTTTTAATGTGAATAGCGTCTCCAATCACGAGGTGATTATTTGTGCAGTGGACAAATGGTTTGGCAAGGTACTGTTGGCAACCGACAAAAGCAGTGTACCGGCAGCTGTGTAGCACAAGTGCGGCACACCACCAGCATCCAAGGTATCGGTTCGCCAGTATTCGTGCATACTTCCGGCAGGCATTTCGACATCAAACGCCTGATGTAAAGCATTTTGCAACAGTTTAGGCGTCTTTGTGTCGCCTTGAACAGCAAGGCCCAGTCCCAACCACCCCAAAAAGATGGGCCAGCAGCCACCGTTGTGGAAACAGAATGGCTGATTTTTGAATTCGTACAAGTGGTTGTCTTCCAGCAAAGCCCACGCTGCGTCTGAAGGGTGAATAACCGGCCAAAATACAGGCAACATCCAGTGTCCGATTTGTACGGCGAGATCGTTTAGATAGTTTGCCATGCTGGAAACATGGGTATTTACGCCCAACAGCAAAGCCAGCGCATTGGCGGCCATATCCCATCGGGTATCGTATCCCTGCGGCCCAAGACCGCAACACCAGTATCCATCGGGAAATGTTGTTTTGGCATACGCCTTAGGGTGGTATCGATCCGATTCCAAATTGGTTTTGGTGTAATTGGCTTCCAAGCGCGCCTGCAGGGTGTTCGCTTCCGCGCGCCATGCCGGGCGGTCAAACACCCGACCTGCGGCGCGCAGGGCCCAAAGCCGCAACAACTGGTCATACAACAGATACCCGGAGTATACATATTCGTCGGCCCAGTTGCCACCAAGTGGCGTGTACATCAAGCCCCTGCCATTCAACTCCCAGATAGACAACAACGCAAGGGCTTTTTCTATTTTAGGCAAAAGGTCGTCTGCAGCATGAGGCGTTTCGGCGGCAAACAGGGCGGCAGAAATGATCCACCAGGTGGTCGCATCAACACGGCCAGCCAGGGTGCCATAACTTGCCTTGATGCCGCTGTCGTGTACGGCTATGTTCGACGGAATTTGACCATAAGGTGTTTGAGCAGCCGCCAGCACCTGAATAGAAGCACCCCAGGCGTGTATGATGTGTGGATCGCCCCACAACAACCCGGCGATGCCCGCCATAGCGGCATCGCGCGACCACACCCGCGCGTAGTTGTCCTGGCGTTCGGCACTGGCCAGAATGCCGTAAGGCGTACAAGCTTCCCGAATAGTCAAAAGGGCTTGGGTATCGTATTGGCTTTGCATGATCATTGGCCACTGGTTGGGAAAAGTGGCGGCAAGGCATTCCGCCTTGCCGCACTCAAACCCATTGTAATAAAAAAACAGTTTCTTAACCAGAAAAAGTTGCTAGAATGCGTAACGAAGAGAAACAGACGTGGATCGTCCGGTGATAGACCGCGCACGGACTATGTTATCCTGGTTTGGTACGATGGAGCCTTCTTCAGATTCGGTTACGCCAATTACATTGAACAGGTTGTTGACGTTGAGCGACAAGAACAGGTTATCAATGATGTTAAATTCAGCAAAACCGTTGACGTATGCATATCCGGGCATCACCAGTTGGTTGTTGTCTTGTGCAAACGATTGGGTGGTTCCAATAACGCTGATGCCAATGGCATGTCTTCCAAAATGGTATGCGGGAGCCAGGTTAAAGATCAGGTCTGCCTGGCGTCGTGGTGTGTTGCCTTCCAACTCAGGCGTCAGGGCATCTTTTTTGATTTCGGCATCGGTAAATGTCAGGCCGCCACGCACATCAAAATGGTTGAGGCGGAGTACGCCATCCAATTCGAGGCCAATGGCCTGGTATTCGCGGTTAACCGATTTTTGGGTGGTGGCCTCAAAGTTCTGTTCTTCTACGTTGGCGAGGAAAGCAGTGGCATTGACCGCCCAGTTGGACTTTTTGTATTTCCATCCCAATTCGGCCTGTTGCACCATGTCTGAGCTCAAGTCTGCTGCTGCGCTGCCATCGTTGAGGATATAAGGTCCGAACAGCAGACGGTCGGCATTTGCCCGGCCACCAGAGCTGAAACGTCCGAACAGGGCCATGTTGACATTGAACAGGTAATTGGCACCGATGGAGTATGAAGCATAGTCATAATCATAGTTGACGGGTTTGGCCGCAGCATTGTTGATGGTTGCCACTTCTTCTTCCACGTACTGAATGATGCCGTCGCCGTCCATATCAATGCTGGCAGTTTGACCATTTCCACCGGCATAAGAACCCTGTACGTTACCGATGTCGAAGCGCAAACTGGCGTCTAACAGCAGCCCTTCCGTCACTTCCAGTTCAACAGCGGCGTAGGGTGCCGTAATGTCGTAGTGGGTATCGTAATTGCGGTGGCAGCAGTTGCCCCAAAATGGAACACCATACGCCAACAGGCCATTTTGGGTGAGAGCAGTGTTGTCGGCACCGGTGAGGTTCACCGGGCGCACGTATTCGTCGTTCACATCGGTGAGGTATGAGTTCCACAGCCAAGACATGGAGATGTTCTGGTAGGCTTTGTACAATCCGACAGAGACGTCCAATTTATTGAACGATTTGGTGATGTTCAGGTCGTTGGTAAAGTTGTTGAAGTTATTGAGTTCTGTATCAAACAGGTGGATGCGCGTAAGCAGTCCGTTTCCGTTGGCATTTGCGGGGAAGGCTGTACCGTCGGCATATTGCAGGGTATAGCCGGGGCCGCCGGCAATTTCAGCAGCAATGGCGTCTGCAGCACCCACCTGAGCCGGGAAAGGCGACACAAAACGGCCCTTATTGAAGGCCATGCGGGCCCGGTTGGTGATGCGCCATCCTTCACCAATTTCAAAAGCTGTTTCGTTGCCAATGGCAGTACTAATCGGATGCATACCATCGGCTTGAGTACTTCTTCTTGGCGTACCGTCGGGGCCAGTACTAAGATTACTCAGCATATAGGGTGAATGCAAGGTGCCGAGCTTAGCGTCGTAACCGTCAACCGATTCCCAAGTGGGGTCGTCGTTTGTTCCAGTCACCTTCATAGGCATAGGCAAATAGGCGGGTGTACGGTCGTTGAGGTACTTGAAGTACATGCGGGTATAACCCTGGTTCCAGCGTTTGGTGATGCTGGCTTTGAGTTGGCCGCCATAGCTGGATGTATAACCGGTACGGCGCGGACCGTCGCCCTGGCGAAAGAAGCCACCAACGTGGAAGCTGACGTTGTTGCCAATGGGAGAACCATAGTCGAAGTCGGTTCGAAAATTTGGATAGTCCAGACCTACGGTCGTACCGATATTTCCGCCCTGAACTTCACCTGTTTTGCTGATGAAATTGATGACGCCGGCCGGTGAGTTGCTGGCCAGGGTAGACGCCGAACCACCTCGAAGGGCCTCAATGCGGTCAACGTTGTAGTCAGCACGCAGGAAAATGTCTGAGGTGGCAAATGAAATGTCTCCAAATTGGAGCACCGGCAAGCCATCTTCATGCAGTTGCAGGTATTTGGAACCTCCTGTGGCAATAGGCACGCCACGAACGGTGATGTTGGTATTGCCTTCGCCCGCGGAAGCTTCGGAACGCACCCCCGGAATAGAGCGGAGGATTTCAGCGGTGCTCCTGGGCGATGCCTGCTGCACGGCTTCGGGGTGAAGGGTACTGATGGATACACTGGAGCTGAGGGCAGAGCGCGGATTAACCACACCGGTCACAATGACCTCGTCCAGGTTGAGCTTGTCTTGTGGCATCGTAAAGTCAAAAGTCAAATTTTGACCATTGACAACTTGCACAGAACGGGTTGTTTTGGCGTACCCCAGACACGTACTCACCAATGAATAAGTACCTGCAGGCACATTGCTAATGCGGTATGCTCCGGTGGCGTCTGTAGTGGCACCCAGTTCAGTACCCAGGAGGGCAACCGATGCAAATTCAACAGGGCTGCCAGCTTCGTCTTTAATGACGCCGGCAATGGAGCCTTGAGCGTACAGTCCGCTCATGCCTGTGCAGGCGACAAAAGCAAATAATAGTAATCGTAGTACGGGTTTCATCATTTTTTTGTTTTTTTAAAATGCAATTTTTCAAAACGTGGCGTAAACGTAGATTGAATATCAGAGGCTTACAATACCTTGCAACGTGCTAAAGTTCCGCAACCGTTTCCGCAAACGGTTGCGGTGGAAAACTTTTTACATTTTTTGAAAATTTTATTTTGAAAACAGGCTGATTTGAAGATGAAAAGAGCTACTATAAAGGATATAGCCCGTGCTGCCGGAGTCAGTACGTCTACCGTTTCCCGGGCTTTACACGACCATCCCGATATCGGTTTGGCAGTCAAACAAAAGGTGCGTGACGTAGCCCTGGCACTGCATTATCATCCGAATACACAAGCCGTTAATTTCCGAAAGCGCAAGAGCAACCTCATTGGCCTCATCATTCCGGAAATCAGCATGTTCTTTTTTCCCTCGGTCATTCGGGGCGTATCGTCGGTGCTCGACGAAAAAGGGTACCAACTCATGGTGTTGCCTTCCAATGAATCTATCGAAAAAGAAGCTGACAACATAAAACGCTGTTGCGAAAATGGCGTGGAAGGGCTTATCATCTCTCTTTCCCATGATACCGTGGATACCAAACACGTGACACAAGCCTATGAAATGGACATACCAGTGGTGTTGTTTGATAAAACCCTTGATAACAACCACTTCGACAAAGTAGTCATTGACGATATGAACGCCGCCGCGCTTTGTGTCCAACAACTGCTAGAGGCTGGCTCCCGCCGCATCGTCGGCTTGTTTGGCAATCCGCTGCTCCACATCACCCGAAACCGGGAAGCCGGATTTTGGGCTGCTTTGGCCAATTATGATCCTGCTGTTCAGGGGTTTAGCCTGTATGCCTCCAGTGTAGATGCTGCTGCACATGCACTGGATGCGTTGCTGGAAGATACATCCTTTGATGGCATATTTGCCATGAGCGACGAAACGCTTGCCGGTGCCATTGTGGCGTTGCGTCGCCGTCGCTTGCGCATACCCGAAGATTGTTCAGTGGTTTGCATCAGCGACGGGGCTGTACCCAATATTGTGGATCCGCCCATTTCTTACCTGCACCACAGCGGATATGCAGTAGGGCGTCGGGCTGCTTTGCAACTGTTTGAACATTTAGAAGCAGCGTTGACCAGGCAAGAGGCACAACGCATCATCATTCCAACGGACTTTTATGCACAACAATCGGTAATGGCACGGCCTTTAAAATAAACGGTTGCTAAAAAATGACAGTTCGCGCCACCAAATCCAACGTTTACGGCATATTTTTGAAGCGCCAAGTGATGCTCTTGTCCTTGTTACACATAACCAGCCCACGAAGGGTGCCAACAGCCAATACTGAACCATGAAAAAGTGTACACTCTTTGCCCTGCTGATGTTCAGCGCCCTACAACTTGTTGCCCAACAAAAGGAGGTATATTCAAGGGTTAGAATCAACCTGTCTGGGCATAAACCAATCGAAATAGCAGCGCTTGGCATCGAAATAGACCATAGCCGTGTAGTGCCCCATAAATATGCAGATGTAGAAATCAAACAATCAGCCGTTCAAGT
>JBMOHO010000188.1:0-7797 GCA_049317805.1 Saprospiraceae bacterium | reverse complement strand
ATGTCGTCGCGGAAAGCAATATCGGCTTTATACTGCGTGTGGCGGGTGTTCAGGTCTTGCCGGATGCGCTCGATGATGTTTCCACATGTATCGAGGTTGTTCTGGAGTTTCATGGCAGCGCCCCTGCCGCCGGTCACGTGGGTGCGGATGTAGTCGCGCACGGTCGAAAATCCGCTTTCGTCAAAGCGCCCTTCCAGTTCTGCCTTGGCGCTGACCGAGAAGATGAGCGGCTTGGTTACGCCTTTTTTCTGGGCAAAATCGTATAAACCTTTTTCATTGACAAGCAGGTCATCCGGAGGGAGCAGGTCTTTTTGCTGGAGGATAAACACAATTTTTTTGTGCCAGTCCTGGTGGATAAAGTCGAAAAAGTCCCACGAAGACTGGCGGTACGGATTTTTGGCCTCAAAGACAAACACCACCAGATCGCTGGCCGGAATGAATTTTTCGGTAATTTCCTGGTGTTTTTCTACGATGGAGTTGGTACCCGGGGTGTCTACAATGGCAATTTCCTTGAGGATGTCCACCGGAATCAATATTTTTTTGAGGTAAGGATTCACCACGATGGTTTGCTCGGGGTCGCCGTAGAGGATTTGCTGGATGGTGTCGGTAACGGGCTGAGGGCCCACGGCACATACCTCGCGGCCAGCGTCGAGCAGGGCGTTGACGAAGCTGCTTTTGCCGGCTTTTACTTCGCCGACAATGACGAACATGTAAGGTTCGGACATGCGCAGGCGCAGATCGCTCACGGTAGCCGTGAGTTCGGTGTATCCAATTTCCTGGCTGAGCTGGTGCAGGTCTTTGATCAGATCCTCCACTTGAGCGCGGAGGGCTTTGGTTTGCTGGTTTAGCATCATGGTGTTTCGGTTTGTGCTGACAAACTTGGCATTTTTTCAACGGCCACTAAGGCTCAAGGTACGCATTTTCTAAAATGGTCATTCCGGTTTTGCCGCTACAAAGCAGCAGGTCAAGCGCGGAGAGATTGGGTAAAAACCCGTGTCGGTCTTCAAACACCTGACCATAACGCGGGGTGTGCAGGGTGGGGTGGGCCAGGTCAAGGGCATTTCGGGCGTCCAACACCCCTGTTGGACGACTGTTCAGCTCAAAGGTTTCGGTAAAATCAATGGGTACAGAAATATTCCATTGAGCGGCAAGCCATTGCAGGCATTCGAGGTTGAAATCAAACAGAAAGGTGTACCTTTTTTGGTAAAAAACGCTCAATTCGGCTTCATAATGTTCAAAAAACGGCGCATTGCCATAAGCGGTAGCGATGCTTCGCCAGTGCAAACGTTGCCAGTGTTCGGCGTCAGACAGCCGGACGTCGCGGATGGGCGTTTGCTGGTGTTTGCCTTTAAGCAACGGTATGCTCAGGCGGTGCACACCGTTGGGCCCGGCGATGTGGCAACGGTTGCGGTAAGAGCCTTTTTGGTAATGTTCGCAGGCTTCTAAGAACACGTGTTGAGCCCGGAGCGCGTAAGCAAGCCAATGGATGGGCGGCCAATACGCCGTAGTCAACAAAACGGAATGTGCTTCCATAAAAAAAATAAAGGCTGTATCGGGTAGATACAGCCTTCAAAGGTAGGGTTACCGCGGCTTATTTCTTGACGCCGCCAGCTTTTTTGATCTCACCCAGTGCACCGTTGAAGCCATCGATGCCGGATTTGATTTCTTCAGGGCTCAATTTGCCTTTTGACTTCCAGGTATCCATGAACTTGCCGATGTTGTCGGTGCCCAATTTGCCAAACATGTCGCTGATGCCCGGGATCTTGCTGTCGCCCAACATGCCCTGTGCGTCGCCAATCATACCAAGCAGGCGGTCGGCCTCCTTGATGTACTCAGGCTTCAACAGGTTTTTGGCCTGGTTGAACAGTTTAGGGGCATCGGTGCCCAATTTGCCTACGATGTCCATCACGCCCGAAGGAAGCGAAGGACCGCAGGACTGGAAAGTAAGGCTTGCGCCGAACAGCATGACTACCAGCATCAAGCGGGTCATGAATGGGGAGTTTGCAATTTGAATCATGGTGCTAACGTTTTGAAAAGTGAAGTGTACATTATTCTTAGATGATGGCGATCAATGCCGAAATGGCAATTTTCAGCACCTTCATGGATATTTCATCAAATTTGGACTTGGAAATGGACAGCTCCGACAACAACTCCACTTTCAACTGACCGTAGCGGGCTTTCAACAGCGTTTCGTAGTCGTCTTTAGTAATCTGGCCATCGGAGAGCAGCAAGGTGTATCGTTTGGCGTCTTCCGCAAGTTGCTGGTGCAGCTCGGTAGCCACTTTTTCGTAGTATTTACGGCGTGTTTTGACAAAACCCGAAACGATTTCTTTGATGTCGCCTTCGACGCTTTTCCACACGTTCAATATTTTTTCTTCCGGAATCATGTTTCTTTGGTATTGGAAGGTTAAAAAATCGGGTTAGCGTTTTTTAGCTTCTTCGGCTTTGCGCATGGCTTCAAAGCTGTTATCGCTAATTTTGATGGATTCATTGATAAACAATGGATTCAAGGCACCGTCTCGTTGCCATTTGGAAAAAAACGGACGGATGACCTCATTGTTGAGCGCGTTCCACGCTCCGGCAATGTTTTCGTTTTTATTGATGGAGGCTGCATGATCCTGCGCTTTCAGCACGTCGGCCAGCAATTGATCTACCTCGGCAGTATGCTGTGCATAGGGGTTAACCGCTTTGCCCATGAGCGCGCTGACGCGGGGTTGAAGGGTGACCACATTGTCAAAACCTGCCTGGTTAAATGCCGGAGAGCAAGCCTGAACAAACAGCAATCCACCAGACAGAATCATTATTCTGACCAAACGGGTAATCGTACCGGCAACTTTAATCATGTGCTTCGAAACTATTAAATCATTTTAACGGCGTAAAAGTATCGTTTTTGCGTTTACCCAGCTTGCTTTTATTTTATTTTTACAAAAAGTTTCACATCAACAGGGGCAGAATCACGACCTTTGCCCCCATGACTGCCGAATACATTGCTGCACAATTCCAACTTTTACAAGACGATATATGCCAACAGCTCGAATCGCTCGACGGCGGCACGTTTAAGGAAGACATCTGGAGCCGTCCGGAGGGCGGTGGAGGCCGCACCCGCGTATTGCAGGGTAGGCTCATCGAAAAGGGGGGCGTGAACTTTTCGGCCGTTCATGGCCCGATGCCCGAAACAATAGCCCAGAGCATGGGCCTGCACAATACGCGCTTTTTTGCCACCGGTGTATCCATTGTGCTGCATCCGACGAGTCCCATGGCACCCATCATCCACATGAACGTGCGCTTCTTTGAAACCGAATCGGGCCGCTGGTGGTTTGGCGGGGGCATAGACCTCACACCGCATTACGTGGTTCCTGAAGACGCCCGGTGGTTCCACCAGCAACTGAAAACGGTGTGCGACGCTTTTGACCTTTCCTTTTATCCGACTTTTAAAGCCCAGGCCGACGACTACTTTTTAATTCGGCACCGCGAGGAAACCAGGGGGGTAGGGGGCATTTTTTATGATTACCTGAATGACTCCAACGGGCTTGCACGGGAGCGTTTGTTCGATTTTTCATTGGCAGTGGGCCACACATTCGCCCCCACGTACGCGGAATTGATGCACCGGGCGCAGGCGCGCAGCTGGGGAGAAGCGGAAAGCCACTGGCAATTGGTGCGCCGTGGGCGATATGCAGAGTTCAATCTGGTGTGGGACCGCGGCACCAAGTTTGGCCTCGAAACCGGCGGCCGAACCGAATCCATCCTCATGAGCCTGCCGCCGCAAGCAGCATGGCTGTACAACGTCCAGCCAGATCCGGGAAGCAGGGAAGCCGAAACCCTGGCCTGGCTGCGCAAAGGGGTGGACTGGCTCCACGCATAAAAGCCTGTGATCCAATTTTTAAGGCATGCGAACCATGGTCAGCCAGGCTGGCACGCCGTTGTTTTTCATTTCCAGGATCAGTGTATCTTTCTCCAATGCATTGATCTTCAGTACGTATTCGGGTTTGGGGCTGTGCATGGTATCGTTCAGGAAAAGATAGTGCCATGTGGTGCGATAACGACCGTATTCCCGGTAATGTGCAGCGCCGTCGTAACGGTACCAACCCTCGTCAGACAGGATCAACCGCAGCGTATCCGCCGGCAAAACGGTGGTTGAATCGGCCAACGTCCGATACGCTACTGCTTGCCAATGCCCCGAGAGCGCATAGCCGTTTTGAAGGCAATTGGAGGCAGAAAGACAACAAACCAAAAGGCAAACTCGAAAGACCATAGCTTGAAAAAATAACTCGGTAAAAGTAATAAAATATCCGTATACTCGAGAAATGTGCCAATCACTTGTATCGTTAACTTTGTTTTAAACCAATAGCCATGCAGTTTTTTTTACGCCCCGCATTTTTTGGCCTGCTCCTTTGCTCGTCGGCATGTGTATCCACCCAACAATTTGATGCAGAGCGCCAGGCGCGCATCACCTGCAACGCGCAATTGACCGTCTTGTCGCAGGAATTGACTGCTCAAAGGGAAGAACGCGGTCAACTGACTTCCCAATTGGGCGAATTGAACCGCCAACTGGGCGAGCTGGGCAAAACGGTGACCGATCAACGGTCTACCCTCGGAGAATCTTCCGGCAAAATGGGTGTCGATATTGCCCGCTTGCAAGCCGATTTAGGCGAACGAAACGCACGATTAGCCAATATGAACACAGCTTTTGCGGCCATCAAAGACATTCAGGCGCTGCGCGATCAGGCGCTCAACCAGGTGTACGATGAACTTATAAAAAGGTACTCCGGAAAAACAGGGGCCGGCATTGACATTCGAAAGGACAAAAACACCGTCGTACTTACGTTTTCCGACAAAAGCCTTTTTGGGGCCAACATCATGTACGTCTCATCCGACGGAGTGGGCAACCTCAAGCCTTTGGCCACCCTGTTTGCCGAACGCCCTGAGCTCGACGCCGAGATAAGGGCCTACACCGATAACCAGTTGCCCAAAAACAAAGAAATCACCGATACCTGGGACTGGAGCATGCAAAGGGCGGTAAACATCGTTCGGGTGTGCACCAAAGAACTGAACATCAACGGAAATCAGGTGATTCCGGTGGGCTGTGGCGAATACCACCCGGTGGCAGGCAACGCTACCCCTGAAGGCCGCGCCCAAAACCGCCGAACAAATGTTGTGGTGCTGATACCCATGCCAGACTTGCCGGTTTTTGTAGATAAACCTTGATAAAACAAAATAAACAGCCGCTAAAACGCAGGCTGATGCTTGTCATGCAACAAACATCAACCCGACGCCTTAGCGGCTTTGCTTACTTTACTGACGATACCGTAACGAACCGACTAAAAGGTTGTACAGAGGCATAAGAGGGGTTTACACTTCCTCATCACCATCTTCTTCTCCTTCAATGTCGTCATCGTCGTCATCGAGGTCATCGTCGTCCATGTCCTCTTCGTCGAAATCGTCTTCGTCGAAATCATCATCGAAGTCGTCATCGTCGTCCAGATCATCTTCTTCTTCGTCCTCAACGTCCTCGTCTTTGTCGTCATCGTCACCCAATAAATTGAGTAGCGTTTCGAGGTCGCTGTCGGCTATCAGAGTACCCGGCGCCGAAAAAGAAGGCATGAGAAGGTTGTCCGTAGTCATGATAATTAATGTTTTTAAAGGTGTTAATGGTGAAAAGTGGCGGTGAAGGAACGCAGAAATCCGGCATCTTCCGTATTAAATTGATGTTAAGTGAAGACATCCCGAAGTCTGCTTCCAAAGGTAAAAGTACAGTAAAAAGCGTTCGAGATGCTTTTTTTAATAATTTTTTATTTATAATGTGTTATGCGCTGATTAGTAATTGTTAAGAACGCCGCTTGCCCATAATAGCCCCGCCTCTGTTTTTCGGTATTCACTCTGCAGCTTGAACAGTTTGATCTGGGCTTCCAGCCACCGTTGTTCACGGGTATTGATCAGGAAAACGGAGCTTTCACCAAAACGGAACTTTTCGTTTTCACCGTCCAGCAGGGCCCTGTAATTGTTGGTGATGGATTGGTACAAGTCAATTTGCTTTTGCAGGTTTTGAAGCTCGTTGAGGTAAGCGCGCATCTTGTTTTCTATATCGACTCGTTTTTGCTGCAAAGCAAAATCTGTCTGTGCTATTTTGATCGCATTCACCTGAAATCGCCCCTGGCTTTACGGTTCAGGATGGGATAGGAAAACTGGACCCCCCATTTTACGTCGTTGGTCAGCATGGACAATCCTTCTGCGCCGGGTGTGGGAAAGAACTGCCACCCGTTGCCCAGCAGGTTGTATTGCACATCAAGTATCGGTTTGCGTTTTTCTGTTTTCAGGCGTTGCTCTACGCCCAAGTCGTTTAGTTTAGCCTGGTAAGCGCGCAACTGTGGGTGCTGATCGATGTTGCCGAGCAGTTGTTCAGGTGATGGCAACTGTAAAGCTTCTGCTGTCGGCAATGCGGGCGGTTTTGATACTTCAGCGGGGCTCAACGGAGCGCCATCTGCATTCCATAAATACGTGTTGAGGGCCAAGAGCGTATTTTGAACGTCTACTTGCGCAAAATTGACGTCAAGTAGCCTGTTTTGCACCTGTATAAAGGTCTCCAGGGTATCAATGGCGGGTTTATCGCCCTGCAAAAAACTTTCACGAATGCCTTCATAACGGATTTGCGCCTGCGCCAGTGCCGCTTCCAACACCGCCAATTGGGTGTTGGCCAGCACCCACTCCCAATATGCTTTGGCACCGGCGAAGAGCAGGTCGTTGAGTTGTGCGTCTCGTTCGGCGACGCCCATTTGCAGGCCTATTTTGGCCTGTTGCAGGTCTGCGCGGCGTTCATCCATCAACAGTCCCTGACCCAGTGACCAGTTGAGGCCCAGGTTGGCCTGGCCGTTTGCCGGCAATGTAGATTCGGGATTCAAATAAAATCCGCCAGCCCAGTTGTAAGCCCCCTTGAGTTCAATCCCCATCCAGCCGGGCCATTTGATTCCCGATTCGCTGTATTGGTAGTATTGGGTATTTGTAAAGCTTTTTTCGTGGATATCGGCAAAGAGTTTGGGGTCGAACCCGCCTTTTGCGCGCAGCAAAACCGCGTCGGCAGAGGCTGTTGCCAGATTGGCCTGTCGGGCTAAAGGGTGGTTCGACAACACTTCGCGCCGAAAAACGCGCCACTCCAGCAGCGAATCATTTGTTTGGGCGGCCAACGACGAACAAACGAACCACATCCAACCCATGACAAGCAAAAAACACGCGGGTGTTTTTTTCATAAGCGTCGAATACATGCAATTATTTAGCATTTTTTATGGGCGCTTTGGGCACTAAACCGCCGTCTTTTTTAGCCGGCATCAGCTTGTCGTTTTTGTACAGGTCGGGTGGAAAGCCGTTAAGTACACGCCAAAGTTCATACCACAAAGGCACATTGTTGAGCAGGGCAATGCCTTTGGCACCGCCACCCATTTGAAGCGCATCGGGCCAGGGCTGTTCGGCAGGGTCGGCTGCGACCAGTACCCTGAACAGGCCGTTTTGGCTGATGTCGCGGTCAATGGCCACCACGCGTCCGGCAAAAGTGCCGGTGGATACGCCCGGCCAGCCGCTGAAGAAGAACGCCGGCCATCCGTCGAACAGAAAGCGCACTTGCCTGCCGATTTGGATCAGGGGTAAGTCGATCGGACGGATGTACAGTTCTACGGCCAGTTGGTAGTCGGCCGGTTGGATACTCACCACCGGATCGCCTTCTTTGACAATTTCGCCTATGCCGGGGGTGATGGCCTTCACCACGTATCCGTCTTGCGGCGCAATGATGTAATAAAAAGCCATGCGGCG
>JBMOHO010000187.1:0-7797 GCA_049317805.1 Saprospiraceae bacterium | reverse complement strand
GAAAAAAAACTTAGCACCCTCCCCCAACCTCCAGCACGTACCCGACTACCAAGGGTTTGTAGTTAGAAAGCAATGGTTTCGCCGTCGTTCACGTCTTGATACCCGGACGAAATGATCCAGTCGCCTGCACTGAGCCCTTTTGTAATTTCCACGTAGCCGTTGTAGTTCGGGCCTTGCTCAATCGTTTTTTTGCGCACGACAGCCTGCTTGTCGCCTGTTTTTTCCGCTGCCAATATATATTCTCCGCTTTCAGAGCGCTGAATAACGTTCACCGGGACCACAAGGGCTTTTGCGTTTTGGTAATCGATGATTTTAAGCACGGCGATCATGTTGGCCCGGTAGTCGTTGCCGGTGGGCAATTTGCATTCTACGGTAAAGGTGCGGTTCATGTCGTTGATCGATTTGCTCACGTAGCTGACGCGGGTTTCGATTTCCTTTTTCATGTCGGGAAAATAGACCACCACCTGATCGCCTTTGCGCACTTTGGCGGCGTAAGCTTCCGGCACCTGGCCCACCACTTTTAGCTCGCCCATGTTGACAATGTTGCACAGGGGAATGCCCGGTGAAATGGCCTGGCCCGCTTTGAGCACCACCATATCCACTGTGCCGCTGATGGGCGCGTAAATGCGGTTCTGGCCGATCTGTTCTTTCATGGTTGCGATGCTTTTTTCGAGGCCCTCTTTGGCGTTTTTGGCCTGGATGTACTGCACTTCGGTGCCTATTTTCTGATCCCAAAGGCTTTTTTGGCGGTTAAACAGGTCGGTTGCTGTTTGCAGCTGCAGTTCCAGTTCGGAGAGGCTTCGTTGCATCACGTTGTCGTCAATTTGAGCGAGCAGCTGACCTTTCGACACCATGTCGCCGTTTTTCACCAACACGCGGGTGAGGGTACCCGGCATTTTAGAGGTGACAGGCACATTGTTCTCTGCCTCGATTTTGCCCTGCAGGTCGATGTAATGGCGGAAATTTTGTACTTCGACAGCGTTGAGGCCCACTGTTTTGGTGCGCAGGTTGGTGTTGCCCGCGTTGACTGTTTTTTGCAATTCGGCAATTTGCGCTTCGAGGGTAGCGCGTTCGCCGACCAGGCGCTTCAGTTTGGCCTCGTCGTTTTCGCTGGAGGCGCCGCAGGCAGCCAGGAAGAAAAGGGAGAGCAACAGCGCTGCGAGGGGGAAGGTGGATTTTTTCATATGTGTAGATCTGGTGTTTTTTTTGAAAAAGGTTGTTATTCGGTGTCCAGTGCTTGTTTGAAATCGGTCCATGCCGACAACAGTTGGTACTGCGCATCCAGGAGGTTGCGTTGTGCCTCAAACAGCTGTTGTTCGGTGCTCACCAGTTCGAAGCTGGATCCCACGCCGGCTTTGTATTTTGTTTGGGTGGTGTTGTACACCCGCTCTGCCAAGCGGAGGTTTTCCTCCCGGTTCTTTACGTCGGCAATGGCGCTGATGTAGTATTTGCGGGCATTTTCCACTTCCAGGTTGAGCGCATTTTCCAGTTGGACTTGTTGTTGTTCCACCTGTGCCAGCGCCACTTTGGAGCGTTCGCGTTTGGCTTTGCTGATGCCGCCGTCCCACAGGTTCACATTTGCAGAGACGCCGGCTACAGAAGAGGGCACCCAGAAAAGTTCATTGTTGCCCTGAAAACTGCCCTGGGCATTGACGTAGCCAGACACCACGGGCATCCATGGGCGCGTGTAGCGTTCAATGTCGAGTGTTTGCAGTTCACGGGCTTTCAGCACCTGGCGGTACTCTGGCCGGTTCACCATGTTGAGTTGTTGGGTGGTGTCGCCTACGCCATACTCGTTCAGCAGGCGCTCTACGCTGTCAGACACGTCTAATGGATCATTGACCGGGTAGCCCATGGTGAATTTGAGCGCGTTCAACACCGTTTCGCGTTGGCGCAAGAGGTTGCTGCGTTGGCTGTTGAGGGTTGAGATCGACAGCTGGAGCCGGTCTACGTCCAGTTGTTCGCTGAAACCGGCCTTTTGGGTGGCCTCTGTTTCCCGCATAAGGGTTTGCAAATTGCCGATGTTCTTGTCGAGTATCTTCACCGATTCTGCGATGATCAGGGCCGGCAGATAGGCGTCTATGACCTGGTTGCGCACGGTGCGTTTGCTGGTGGCCAACTCTTCTTCTGCCAGTTCGCGGTACAGTTTGGCTGCGCGCAGGCCCAGCAGGTAGTCGTTGCTGAAGAGCAGTTGGTTGACGCCTACGTCGCCGTTGATGTTGTTGCGCAACTGGAAGGCAATGCGCTCGTCGCTGGTACCAAAACCAAGGGCGGAAGCGGGCAAGGCAGGCACCTTAATGAAGTACTGATAGCCGAGGCTGCCCGTAAGCTGTGGGTAGCCATACGCTTTGCTTTCCTTGATCTGCCACTCGGCGTCTGACACCTTTAGTTGTGCAACCTTCAGATCGGGGCTGTTTTCATAGGCATACCCAATGCATTCGGTCAGGTTCATCACCGGTTGTTGGGCGTATGCGCCATGTGCAACGGCCCACAGGAGCAGGATTAAGGGTTTCAGTTGTTTTTTGTGTTGTTTGTTCATAATTGGTCAGACAGTTTTTCTTTAAGGAATTGGCGGCCCTGATCGGAAATGATGCCGTTCAGGTACAGGAGGTAACATGTACGAATGACTTTTTCGGGCGGGTAATCGGCCCTTGGAAACCAGTTTTCGTCAAAAACATTAAAGGTGGAAGCGACGTGCAGGCGGGCGACCAATTCAACGTCCAAATCAGCTCGATACAGCCCTTCTGCAATGCCCCGCTCGAGGTTGCGGCGCACGTATTCGCTCATGTGTTCCTGGCGGTACGCTTCTATGTGCCGCCACGCAGCATAAAAATACCGTTGCAGTTCAAACACGATGTTGGTTTTCATCTGCTGGATGTCGTTCATGCCCAGGTCGATCAGTTTGAGTATCTCATCCACTGCATTTTGCGATTCCGCGATCACGCACATGTCCTGCTTTTTCTCCTCAATGATGTGTTTCAACACCACTTGTTCCACCAATTCATCTTTGCTGGACACAAACTGGTACAGCGTTTTTTTGGAAATGCCCAACTCGCGGGCCACATCGTCCATGGTCACGTTGCGCACACCATACCGCATAAAGAGGTTCTTTATGCGCTCCAGCCACAGGTGTTGTTGTTCTTCCATGGTGCAAATAACGGCGGAAACTTTCAAAGGTTCAATAGTTTCCTTCGTTTACACAAAAATAATTAATTCCCCCGGGCTTAAGCCCGGGGCTATTATCTTTGCACTATGCGCATCGAATCCAAACTGCCCGACGTAGGCACCACCATTTTCACCGTCATGTCTGGCTTAGCCCAGCAGCACGGCGCCATCAACCTCTCGCAGGGCTTCCCCAACTTCAATCCCTCCGAACGGCTGCAGCACTTGGTGTACGAACACATGCAGCGCGGTGCCAATCAATACGCGCCCATGCCCGGCTTGCCCATGCTGCGCGAGCGCATTGCTGAAAAAATGGCGCTCATGTACGGCATTTCGGTGGATCCGGAGCACGAAATCACCGTCACCGCCGGCGGCACCCAGGCCATTTTTTGCGTCATGGGCGCATTTGTGCGTCCGGGCGACGAGGTGATCCTCATCGAGCCTTGTTATGATTCATACCGCCCTTCGGTGGAAGTGATGGGTGGCAAAGTGGTGACGCATGCCTTGTCGGCACCCGATTACCGCATCCACTGGCCCGATGTAGCCGCGCTCATCACGCCCCGCACGCGGGTGTTGTGCATCAATACGCCCCAAAATCCGACCGGCACGCTGCTGCGCGACGACGACCTGCGCGCCCTCGAGCAACTGCTGCACAACACCGATGTGCTGCTCATGAGCGACGAGGTGTACGAACACCTCATCTTCGACGGCGAATCCCACGCCTGCGCCCTCTGCTACCCGGGCTTGCGCGAGCGCACCCTGGCCATTTATTCTTTTGGCAAAACATACCACAACACCGGCTGGAAAACCGGCTATTGCGTGGCGCCGCCCGAACTCACCAAGGAGTTTCGCAAAGTGCACCAATTCAATGTATTCTGCGCCAACCACCCCATGCAGGCGGCCTTTGCCGAGTTCATGGCCGATCCCAACGAGTACCTCAGCCTGCCTGCCTTTTACCAGCAGAAACGCGACGTGTTCCAACAGGCCATGGCCCATACCCGCTTCAAAGCACTGCCCAGCTACGGCACGTATTTTCAACTGTACGATTACTCGGCCATCAGCGACGAGCCAGACCTTGATTTTTGCAAACGCCTCACAGTAGAGCACGGCGTGGCGGCCATACCGGTGTCGTCGTTTTTTACCAATCAAAAAGACGAGCGGGTGATTCGGTTTTGTTTTGCCAAAACGGAAGATTTGCTGATGCAGGCGGCGGAGCAATTGGCCAGGGTCTGAAGTTGTCGTTTACTGAAATATCAACGTAGAGTTGGTTGGTGTGGAGGTGACCAAAATAATTAGATGATTATCCCAGTGCCTCAACATTTTGTACACTCATTGCAGGGAGGTCAACAATGGTAAAAAAAATTGCTGACGGAGATGGCAACAACGGCAAAAAAGCCTAATTTTGTAATAAAATGTGACTTACATGAGCCCAACTGCTGAGACGTTGAGTAATGCCCAAATCGAATTATTGAAGTTGCTGGCGGATAATCTTTCAGAAGCCGAACTGGCTGATTTGAAAAAAATCCTGCTGGCGTTCAAACTTCAACGCGTAGTACAACTGGCCGATAAAATCTGGGAAGAAAAAGGCTGGTCGCAGGAAACGATGGATCAATTCCTGCAAACGCATATGCGCACACCTTACGAATACAAGTAGCCCTCCAATTGTCAATAGTATGCGTATTGTATTGGATACCAATATCTTGTTGACCAGTTTTTCCAGTCGTTCGATTAACCATTGGATTTGGTTGGCACTCGTAGAGAAAAAATATATACTCTGTATCACCTATGATATACTGTTGGAATACGAAGAGGTCATTACGCGACATGCATCGCCTGAACTGGCAAGTGCTGTTACTGATGCACTGTTGGATATTCCAAATGTGGAGCTCATTACCCGTTATTTCGCTTGGAACATGATCACATCTGACCCAGATGATAACAAGTTTGTGGATTGCGCCATTGCAGCTAGGGCCCAGTTCTTAGTGAGCGAAGATCGGCATTTTAATGCGCTAAGGGAGGTCGAATTCCCAAAGGTTAATGTGATTGGAATACAAACTTTTCAGCAAGTGATATTAAAAGGTGTCTGAAAATTTACGCTGGTGCAATGCGCGGGCATCTATTTGTACAGGGAACTTTCCAAAAGACGAACAGGTGATTCGATTTTGTTTTGCCAAAACAGAGGATTTGTTGGTTGAGGCGGCGGAGCAATTGGCCGGGGTGTAAAAATAATCGGTTTATCATATGCGCAGGTACTTAAATGCCCAATTTGAGCAATTCCGCCTGACTTTACACCCCCAACTTCACCACTTTCGCGCTCTGCACCAACACCCCGCACCAAATCCGCAAAGTGTAATATCCGGCAGGCAGGTCGTTCACCGGAATGCGGTGTTGCCCCGGTGTAAGTTCGTGGAACGTGCGCACGGCAACCCCTTCTGCGTTGTACAACGTAACTTTTTGGGCGTGCAAGGGCAGTTCCAGGGTAAAAACATCGCTTACCGGATTGGGAAACACAAATGCCTGTGGAACATGCACGGGCTGCGTTTGCTGTTGCGGATCGATGAACCGAAGGACTGTTTTGCCCGCGCAATCGGGCACGGTGCTGTATTCGGTGATGAGGCGCACCAGCAGGTCGTTCAACATTTCCACTTTGTACTCATCTGTCGTGGGCTCTAAATGTTTGCCGCCTATGCCCGAATGATCGGTGAGGAACACGTAGGAGCCGTTGGTGGCTAAGCCGAAAAATTTCATCAAAAACTCCGTGTCCTTCTGGATGCCGCTGGCGCTCACTGGCACGATGCGGATGCCTTTTTGGGCGGCCAGCCGAATGCTGCGTTGGATGCTTTCGAGCACTGCAGGCTCGGTGTGCGGCGACGCGTCGAGCACCAAAAAACAAATGCGCGCCACAGCACTGCTGCTCCACGGCTGTTTGCCAATGGCTTCTTCGAGGGCCGTGTGCACCGCTTCGGGGTAATCACCGCCGCCGCCCGCCTGCTGTTGCCGAATGTATTCGACGGTTTTTACGGCATCGTCGGTCAGGGCGCTGCTTTTGCAAATATAGTCGTCGCCTTCATCCCGGTAAAACACAGAGCCGGTGCGCACGGCCAGGTCAGGGTTGATGAACTTGACGCGGTTGATCACGTCGAGCAGTTCGGTTTTCAGAAACTCCAGCTCGTCGCCCATAGACCCTGTAGCGTCTACCGCCCACACAATGTCCACCGCTTTGGATGTGGCTTTACAATCGCCGTCGACGATGAATTGGTTGACGCCCCCCTGGGCTTCCATCAAGGTGCCAAGGCGTTTTTGTTGGTGAAACGCGTACAATTGGCCACTTGCCGGTTTGTCTACGATGCCGTTCCAGAGTTCAACTCGGCCGGTGTTGTCGGTGCGGGCCTCCCAAACCGTGGTGCCTGCGTCGTTTTTCAGGATGATCGGCACGTCTACTGCCGGGAAGCCTTGTTCGTTGTGCAACAAAACAGTGTAGCGGTTTTTGGGCTGAATGCCATATTGGTTCATGTAGGGATCTATTTCGCCGTCGGCCAAAAGATCGAGCCAATGTTTGTTCCAGTTGTGGAGGTCGTTCCATTCGCCGGCGGTGAGCAATCCGGCGCGGGGAGTGGTGGTTCCCGGGGCACCACCCAGGGCTGGACCTTCTGCTTCGGGAGGAGCTGGGGAGCGTTCCGCTTCACCGGTCACCCGTATGCCGTCGGTATAGTAATCGGTGGCGCGTTCGCGTCGGTCTTCGGCATCAAAAGCGACGGACAATTTTTCTTTGGTGTCCACCCGTTTTGCGGGTTTGGCGCTATCCTCGCGGGTGTACCTGGATGTTAACGCCGGATCGCTGCTGCGGTAGAGCGCGTCTTTTTCAATAGCGGGTATGGTGTAGCGGACGATGACCACTTCGTCCAACACCGAGTTTTGCAGGGCCGCGTTCAGCTCGGTGGTCTGATCGGCTGAAAGCACCACGTCCCGGAATATTTTTTGGGCAAAGCCCGTGTACTTCACATGCACATCGTACGTACCCGGGTGCAGCGGGAGGCGGTAGGAGCCTTGGGTATTGGTTATGGTACCGGCCAACAAGCTGTCTTTTTGGTAGGCAGCAATGGTAACCCCGATGAGTGGCTCGCCTGTTTTTTCATCGGTGATCACACCGGAAAGGGTGGCGTTTTTTTGCAAACCCGCAAAAGTAAGCAGTACTAAAAAGGGCAAAGAGAGGAGGATGTTTTTCATAACCGGAAGTTATTTTTTTTGAACATTGGTGGTTCGAAGTAAAGGCTATGATGTGTAGATGCTCCGTTTTTGTAGAATGCACACAAATTGGTTTAATTTCATTTATAACCAAGTAAATTGCAAGATGCACTTGGTAAATTACTTGGTTAAATCCATCTTTTGTCGCTCTGATGGCGTTGTCGTTGTGGGTCTATGGCTACAATTACTTGATTAAAACTCCTTAACCAAACACGTGCAATACATCCACCCAAAACCCCGGGTACGACTTCTCCACCACGCCCGAATTCCGCACCTCCCAGCGTAGACTTCTTCTTATTATTGATCCTACAATGGAATGTTTTCCAAATGCTGCCAGCCCAATACCCGGGCGATGCTGCGATTTTGTACCTCATTGCCGCCATAGATCAG
>JBMOHO010000186.1:0-7818 GCA_049317805.1 Saprospiraceae bacterium | reverse complement strand
AGTGCGGGCGGAGGGACTCGAACCCCCATGCCTCTCGGCGCCAGATCCTAAGTCTGGTACGTCTACCAATTTCGCCACGCCCGCAAAAAGGCCACAAAGGTACAATTTTTTTGAAACTTCACGGATTAGATGGATTAAAAATAAGTACCAATATGCAAGGACATTGTTTTCGCATGCGCAAAAACCTTAACTTTGTGTATAACATACAGGAGTAAACTAAAACAGCGGGGAAAATGCAGCAAGTAGAAGAACACATTCCGGTGTTGCAGGCAGACGACAAGCCCATCATCATGGCGGCTTATCGAAAACTGCTCAAGTCTTTTTCTGCTCCTTTGAGCAAGGAGGACGAAAAAGACATCCGCGCTTCTTTTGAAATGGCGGCCGGTGCGCACATCGAACAACGGCGGAAATCCGGAGAACCATACATCCTGCACCCCATAGAGGTGGCGCGCATTTGTGTCGAGGAAATCGGCCTGGGACCTACCGCAGCTGTATGCGCGCTCTTGCACGATGTGGTGGAAGACACTGATGTATCCCTCAAAGAAGTCAATGACCGGTTTGGCGACCGGGTCGCGTTGATTGTAGACGGACTAACCAAACTCGACAGCCTGCACGACTCCGAAAGTCCACAAGCCGAAAACCTCGCCAAAGTGCTCCGGGCCATGGTGCTCGATGTCCGCGTGGTGCTCATCAAAATGGCAGACCGCCTGCACAACCTGCGCACCATCAAAAGCATGCCCCGGTACAAGCAGTTGAAAATTGCAGCCGAAACCACTTCTGTATACGCTCCCCTGGCACACCGCCTTGGTTTGTACGGCATCAAAAGCGAGTTTCAGGACCTTTGCCTCAAAATTACACACCCGGAGGAGTACCGCGAGATAGCCGTTCAACTCGCCGAAACCAAACGCTCGCGCGAGCACTACGTCAAAGCATTCATTGAACCCATCAAGTCTGAACTCGAAAGCGCCACCCTGCCTTTCCGCATCACCGGACGCCCCAAAAGCATTTACTCCATTTGGAACAAGATACGGACAAAAGACGTGGCATTCGAGGACATCTACGACCTTTTTGCCATCCGAATCGTCATTGATGTACCCCGACAGCAGGAACGCATGGCTTGCTGGCACGCCTACACCATTGTCACCGACCTGTACCAACCCATCTCCAACCGACTAAAAGACTGGATCACCCACCCAAAACCCAATGGCTATGAATCGTTGCACACCACGGTCGTAGGCCCCGACGGGCGCTACGTGGAAGTGCAAATCCGCACGGAACGCATGGACGACATCGCCGAGCGGGGGTTCGCCGCCCACTGGAAGTACAAGGGCGTCAGGGGCGATGTGAACGTGTTTGAAGACTGGCTGAATCAGGTGCGCGACATCCTTGAAAGCACCGAGGGCGGCAGCGCGGTAGAGTTTCTTGCCGATTTCCACAGCAACCTGTATTCAGACGGCGTACACGTGTACACGCCCAAAGGCGAAATGCGCATCCTGCCCGACGGCGCTACAGCGCTCGATTTTGCCTTTTCGATACACTCCGACATCGGGGCCTCCTGCCGCGCCGTCAAAATCAACAACCGCCTGGTGCCCATCAGCTATGTGTTGAAAAACGGCGATCAGGTGGAGGTCATCACCGAAAAAAACCAGCGACCTACCGAAGACTGGTTGAAAATTGTGGTCACTGCAAAAGCGCGCAACCGCATTCGGCAGTCCATCCGCGACGAAAAACGCATCCAGGCCGACTATGGCCGCGAAATTCTGGAGCGCAAGCTCCATGGCCTGCGCGTAGGCTTCGACGAAAACGCCGACATGCTCGCCCGCTGGTTTGGCTTTCCCAGTCGCCTCGAATTCCTCAGCGCCATCCAACGCGAGCAGGTAGACCTGACGGTGCTCAACAAACACTTTCGAAACGATGGCCTGCGCCTCGTCGAAATGGAGGAAGAGCGGCCCGGACCCGCGCCGGCCCCCTTAAACGGGCACATGCAACCGAAACCCGTTGACAAGGCCAACAAAGCAGAGATCATCATCAACGGCGAACCGGGCCACTACTACCCTTTCACTTTTGCCAACTGTTGCAACCCGGTGCAAGGCGACCCGATTTTCGCCTACAACTCGCTCAAGGAAGGCCTCAAAATACACCGCATCGCCTGCCCCAATGCCGAACACCTGCTCTCGCATTACGGACACCGTGTCATGCAGGCCGATTGGGGCAAAACGGTCAAATCCAACTTTATAGCCACCATCGTGGTCAATGGCATCGACATCGGGCCTGGTGCCATTCAGCGGCTAACCGACCGGATCGCCAACCTCGGCATCAGCATCCGCTCTTTCAGCATCAGCGGCGATGCAGGCTACTTCGAAGGCCGCATCTCGCTCATCATCAGCCATACCGACCAGATTGCCATCGTCATCCGACATCTGAAAGATTTGGAGTGGGTGTCGAGCGTCAGCAGGGTGGAATGATTTGGGATTTGAGATTTGGGATTGGATGGGTACTCAATACCTGCCTTGAGGTTTCTTCCTTCGGAAGAAAAAATTGACCACAGAGGAGGAGAGGTTAAGGGAGGGGCATTTTCCTCCCTTAAACCCCCCTACTCTGTGGTCAATAGAAGCACCCACAGGGTGCAAAAACGCCACAAACCCTTTCTGCCCGTTTGGATTCTGGACAGCATCTGTACGAAAACACGTCGCGCAAGGCTCAAATTTAATCGATAACCTGTGCGGAATGCAGCATGCGAAATCTTATGTCCACATTCCGTATTCCACATTCCGTATTCCACATTCCACATTCCGTATTCCGTATTCCGTATTCCGAAATCCGAAATCCGCATTTATTTCACTTGTTGCCCCAGATGCCAGCCCTCCTGTGGTTGCACAAAACTGAGTTTGCCTTCAGGGCTGTCGGCCATAAGGATCATGCCTTGTGATTCGATGCCCATCATGGGTCGGGGTGCCAGGTTGGCCAGCACGATGACTTGTTGGCCGACAACGGCTTCCGCGCTGAAGTATTCGGCGATGCCCGAGAGGATGGTTCGGGTCTCGAATCCGAGGTCGACGCGCAGTTTGAGCAGTTTTTTGGACTTCGGCATGTTTTCAGCCTCCAGGATTCGGCCGGTGCGGATGTCTAATTTTACAAAATCGTCAAACGTGATGATGTCGGCAAGGGTTGGGAATTCGGGTTCTTCGTTGGATTCCATTTCAGGTACCGGTGCAGAATTGTCCATTTGGTGGAGTTTATCTATTTGAAGTTGAATGATCTCGTCGGGTATGCGCTCAAACAGGTGCTCGGCTTCGTTGATCTGGTGGTTTGCAAGCAAAACCGGATTTCCTTCCGACAGTTCGTTGAGGATAGCCAGCAAATCGCCTTTGTTTTCCAGTGGCGGCAAGTTGAGCATTTGCCGGAGGCGGTCGGCCGAAAACGGCAGAAAAGGCTGCATGGCCACCGAGAGCGCAGCCACGTATTGCAGGCCAAGGTTGAGGGTCAGTCGAACAGCCTCAGGGTTGTCTTTAACCTGTTTCCAGGGTTCGTTAAACTGAAGCAGGGCGTTGCCGGCGCTGGATATTTCGAGCAACTGGCGCAGGGCCTCGCGCAGGTTAAACCGCTCAATCTCGCGTCCAAGCGCCGCAATTTTATTGCTCAACAAGCGCAAATCCTCATTATACTGTGCATCGGTGTCGAGCACCCAGCCGCTTTTGACGAGCAGTTCCGTGTTGACTTCCGGCACAAAACCGTTGTAGTACTTGTGGGTGAGCGTAAGCACGCGGTGCACAAAGTTGGCGAGGTTGTTCACCAGCTCCGTGTTGCTCGTTTCCTGAAAACCCTTCCAGGTAAACTCGCTGTCTTTCTGCTCCGGCATGTTTTTGATCATGTTGTAGCGGAGCGCGTCCTCCTGCCCGGGCATGTCGGCCACGTATTCATGTACCCACACGGCCCAGTTTTTGGATGTAGACAGCTTGCGGCCTTCGAGGTTCATAAACTGGTTGGCGGGTACGTTGACGGGCAGGATAAAACCGCCGTGCGCTTTGAGGATGGCCGGAAAAATGAGGCAATGGAACACAATGTTGTCTTTGCCGATGAAATGCACCAGCGCGGTGTCGTCCGATTTCCAATACGGTTCCCAGTCTTTACCTTGGTCAATGGCCCACTGTTTGGTGGCGGAGATGTAGCCAATGGGTGCGTCGAGCCACACGTACAGTTTTTTGCCTGCGCTGCCCGGGATGTCCTGGGGTACATCTACGCCCCAGTCGAGGTCGCGGGTCATGGCTCGGGGTTGCAGGCCCTGATCGAGCCAGGAGTTGCACTGGCCGAGCACGTGGTTCTTCCAGTCGCGCGGATCGTGGAGGATTTTCCCGTCCAGCACGCCTGTGTTGATCCATTCGCGCAGCCAGGCTTCGTGCTGGTCGAGGCGGAGAAACCAGTGTGAGGTAGGTCGTTTGACCGGTTTGGCACCACTGAGCATAGAGCGCGGCTCTATAAGGTCGTTGGGGCTGAGCGTGGAACCGCAGCGCTCGCACTGGTCGCCGTATGCGTCGGGGTTGGCACACACCGGACAAGTACCGGTTATATAGCGGTCGGCCAAAAACTGTTCGGCTTCCGGGTCAAAATATTGTTCGGTTGTTTCTTCTATAAACTCCCCCTTTTCCAACAACGTTCGGAAAAACCCCTGCGAGGTCTCGTGGTGCAGTGGTTCGGAGGTGCGGTGGTAAATGTCGAAGTTTATGCCAATGGCTTTAAACGTATCGCGGAGCATGACGTGGTACTTGTCTACCACCTCCTGTGGGGTAATGCCTTCTTTGCGGGCCTTGACGGTGATGGCCGCGCCGTGTTCATCGGATCCGCACACAAAAACCACGTCCTTGCCCATCAGCCGCAGGTAGCGCGCATACACATCTGCGGGCAGGTATGCGCCTGCAAGGTGCCCGATGTGCAGCGGACCATTGGCATAAGGAAGGGCGGCAGTAACGAGGAAACGTTTTTTGTTGGCGGTCATGACTATGCTAAACAAGATAAGCCGCAAAGATAGTTCCGAACTTTGTGGCTGGACGATGCACCGACAGGTTTATCCTGAATAAAAAAAAGTACGGCCGTTTAGTGCGCGCGTTCGTCGAGTCTATTGACCAGCAACATCAGCAGGTCTTCATAAGGCATGATTTCCAGTTCGTGGGGTTGGCGCGCCAGTTCGAGCGGCACCGTGCGCATGCGCTCGACAATGGGCGTGGCTTTTTGCAAAAAATATCGGCGGCGAAAACTGACGGCAGGCAACAAGCCCAATATTTTGATGAATGCGTTGGAGCGAAACAGGGAGTCGTCGTTGCGCAGGTAACGGGCACCGTATTTTTCCAAAGCGCCGGTGCGCTGGCGAATATCATCATACTTGCCCTCCAGCAGTTGGATCAGGATGTGCGCGATCAGGATGGCTACGTTCATGCCCCGTTTGTCTTGTGTAAAGGCCGGCACATCATTGACCAGGCGGGTGGAGCGAATCTTGGGCAGGTCGTATGCTTCCGGATTTTTCCCGGTATAACTGAGTGCGATGTAGAGGTAGGCACCCAACAGCCGCCACTGCGACAACACGTGCTCTGGCTGAAGCCGAAGCCGACGGTTGTTGAGACCACGTCGGTAGATCAGCGCGGCCTCTTCATACTGCCGGGTATGCATAGACAGATAGAAATATGCCATGAGTGCCTGGTACCAGTTGGGCGTGCCTTCCGGCGTGTCAGACAAGGCTTTTTCGGCGGCCTCACGGCCCTCGTCAAACCGGCGCAACATGATGCAGCAGGCCACTTTTTGCAGTTGCAGGGCACTGATGATGGAGTTGAGGGGGTACGTTTTGTTTGAAAAATGCTGAATGCTGGTTTCTACGGTGTGCAGCGCAGCTTCATATTCGAGTTCAGACAAATGCAGGTGGATGCGCGCCAGCAGGTAATGGAGTTCAAAGTTATTGGACATGACTTTGCCGAAATGGCCTTCCATGTCGGCCAGGTGCTGCCGGATGATCTCCGCCATTTCAGGGCGCGCCTCCCGGGAATGCAGGTAAGCCATCTGTGTTTCGTGGTAACAGGCGCGCATGGCCTGTTCGATGTCCATGTATTGCTTGGCCTCGCGGCACTGGTCGCGCCATCGGCCAAAGTCTTTTTCATTGGCTATGGCACCGGCAGACAGGTCGCACAGCGCGTCGGCCCCAAAATACACCAACACAGGATTGTCGTATTTTTCGCCGATGCGCTGCACCTCCCGCGCTATGTCGTCGGCATTAAGTCGGGCGCCCATGAGCCGCAGCATTTTCAGGTATCCGATTTTTTTGTACCCATCCAGGAAGGCAATTACAAAGGGGTCGACGTCGTTGGCGGGAAATTCTGCAAACCCAAGCAGTTTGCGCAGGGCTTCCAGCAACAATAGTTCTGTTTGTTTATAAGTAGACTCGGACAAACCAGATGCTTCCCGCAGCAGATCCGTTTGTTGGATTTGCTTTTCCCAAAGCAGATCGTACAATGGAAGTACCGTAGGGTGGTCTTTCGTAAGAATCTGTAACAATTCACGGTGATTAGGCACGTAACGCTGCGTGAGCGGTACAAGCTCAAACAATTTATAGGTCATTGAAGGGTGTGTTTTGGTTAAATCTTTATGTCATATCAGGTTGTTTTTCATTGGTTTATAAGCCATGTGTTAAAAAAAGATTAAAAAAAGTAGACGGTATTTTTTGCTAAACTGTCCGTAAATTTATTGTTCAAAGAGCTTTACTTTGTGGGCATAATCCAATTCGTTCACCTTAAAACACATTCATGATGAACCACGTTACACTTTTTGCCTTGACCGCAATGATCTGCAGCATGCAAACATTCGAGCAGATCATTATTGTCGACACCAACATCGCAGGCTGATCAAACCAAAACAGTTTACGACAGACCAAAATCCGGTGGCCTATTGCTGCCGGGTTTTGTATTTTTAGATCATTCAGACGACGGTGCAGACCGCTTATACGTTGGCCAAACACATCGTCCTGAATACAAAAGTATAGCAATTTTAACATATTGTAATATACAAACGATATAACCGTAAAAAAAAGTGATCACAGTGTGCCGGACAGAGAAAAAGTGCAACCCAAAACACATCAACTGGCCCTCAAGATGTTGTTGCTACCGGCACGCCATTGGCGCTGCCCTCACCACAGCCCCGGTATCACCGCTTTCACCCGCTTCCTGTACCCCACATACGCCGCTCCAAATTGCGCTTCCAGTTTCTGCTCTTCCAGGTAAATCCCCACCGGCAAGTACACCAGCAAAGCCAGCACCCCCATCCAGCACGCCGCATACGGAAAACACAAAGCCACCCCCGGAAACATGCACAAGGCACCGCTGTACAACGGGTGGCGTACCCACGCGTTGAGGCCAATGGTTTGCAAGGCGGAATGCCGCACCACAGGCACCCTCAACAGCCCGAAAAATTCACGGATGTCGTAATTCCGGAAGGCTGCCACGGTGAGCCACACCCCAAAAACAACCAACAGTGCGCCCCAATACTGCGGGGCAAACAACAAGCGCCCGGGATGCGCCATCGTCCACCACAACAATGCCGACAAACCGGCAAACGCAACCATGCTGTACCACAAGCGATACCGGCGGTACACCGTCGGCATGGTCCGTTCAGTGTATCGTTTCACCCCGTCGGCCGCCAACAGGCTGTGGAGCGCGAAGTACAGGAGCCAGGCTATTGCTTGCATACCGTCTTGTTACCACTAAGGTTTTTACCACTTAAGGCACTTTTTACCACTTAAGGCACTTTTTACCACTTAAGGCACTTTTTACCACTTAAGGC
>JBMOHO010000185.1:0-7830 GCA_049317805.1 Saprospiraceae bacterium | reverse complement strand
TTTTTTGCTGCATTATGGGGATTGATGCATAAAACCCGAAAGGATGAGAAAATTCCGTATTCCGAACTCCGCATTCCGCATTCGTTACATTGTTCTTTCCACCATCTCCAAAATCTCCGTTTCCATTTGTTGGGCTTGCGCGGCGGCTTCATTTGCAAAGGTAATGACCTGCTCGGCGTATGTTTTGTCTTTGAGGCTCGCGGCGTTTACTTTAACGTTAAGGGCGGCACCCAGTATGCACGTACGGATGCAGAGTGCACCCACACCGGCGTCGGTGATGGAGTTGGGGTTTCCTTGCTCCACCATGTAGCGCAACAGCGGAAACGCTTCCAGGGCTGTTTGGATAACCCGGACGGGGACTTCAATGGCTCCTTTAGTGGCTTGCTGGATGGCTTCGCTGCGGGCTGCTTTTTCGGTATCGGTACTTTTGGGCAGGCCAAAGGCGTCCATCACCCGGTCAAAGGCGGCGGTGTCTTCATCGACCAGACGGAGGAGTTGTTGTTTTAGGCGCTGACCGGTTTCGGCCCAGGCGCCGAACTCGGCCCAGCGGTCGTCCCAACCGCGCTTATGGGCGCTGAGGTTGGCCACCATGGCACCCAGCGCTGCGCCCAAAGCGCCCACATAGGCGCTGATGGAGCCACCGCCGGGGGCCGGACTGTCGCTGGCGGTCTCGTCGGCAAAGCGGCGGAGGGTCTGGCTCACCAGTGGACCGTCTTGCGCTACACCCAGTTTGTATTCAATGATTTTTTGCTGCGGGTCAAACGGCCCGAGGTTGTCGAGGCCCAGGGATTGTATGGCCATGCGCACCAATTCCGCCTCGCTGACGCCGGTGCTGCGGTGTTGTTTTTCTATAAAATACCTGCCTGCGTCGAGCATCACCTGCAAGGGTACCATGCCCACGAGTTCGCTGCCGGTCACGCGCAGTCCGCGGCGGTCGGCGCTTTGCACGCAGGCTTCGAAAGCCAGGTGGAGGGGCGTGGCGCGGATATCGGTGATGTTCATGGAAATTTGTGCCATCCCGTACTCTTCGATGAACCACCCGATGGCTTTTACGCCTTTGAGGAGTCCGGGTATGCGCACGGGTTCGCCGTCGGTTCCGGTTACCACCTTGCCGGTGATGGGGTCGCCGTCGCGCAACACGCGGCCTTTTTCGCGCACATCAAACGCCACGCTGTTTGCGCGCCGCACGGAGGGTGTATTGAGGTTGACGTTGTAGGCCACCAGGAAGTCGCGGGCACCAATGACGGTGGCGCCGCTTTTGGCGTTGAAGCGGGCCGGGCCGTAATCGGGTTTCCATTCAGGGTCTTCTAATTTTTCAGGCAAACCTTCATACTCGCCAGCCCTTATGGTAGCCAGGTTTTGGCGTTCGGGGCGCGAGGCCGCCGCTTCGTACAGGTACACGGGCAGGTGAAGCTCACTGCCCACGCGTTCGCCCAATTTGCGCGCCCACTCCACCGCTTCCTCCATATCGATGCCGGCAATGGGAATGAGCGGGCACACGTCGGTGGCACCCATGCGCGGGTGCTCGCCGCTGTGTTTGCTCATGTCGATGAGTTCTGCCGCTTTTTTGATGGCTAAGAAAGCCGCGTTGACCACCGGTTCGGGCTCGCCGACAAAGGTGACTACTGTGCGGTTGGTGGCCTTGCCCGGATCAACGTCGAGCAGTTGCACGCCTTCCACGCTTTCAATGGCGTGGGTGATCTGGCGGATGACTTCAGGGTCGCGGCCTTCCGAAAAGTTGGGCACGCATTCGAGGAGCTTTTTCATAGGGCAAAGGTAAAACCAGGAAACGGTTTTTACCCCCAAACCTCGCATTTCCACATGTGGTTACCGTCATGGCAAAAAGCAGTTATGGTAACTTTCCCTCATCGCTGTATCACCAATTTACCTATTGTGCACCTATGCCTGCCCTTACACGACATCATATATACCCCATTGGGCATATCAGGCAATGCCAACTCCTGCGTGGCATCATCAAACGACATCCACTGGCGATACATCAACCTTCCCTGCATGTCTGTCAATTGAATCAAGAGCGGTTCTTTTTCAACATCCCTCTCGTAAGAAATTTGCACTTTATCTCCTTTTACTGGATTGGGAAAAATGCGGATTCTTTGGTCATTATTGATCAACACCAGTTCTTTTGATGAAACGGTTTCGTCTGTCCTGATTTTTACAATCATCATGTTGTCCTGGCTTAGTTTGCTGTAATAACCGGATAAATAAAAAGCTTGATCGTTTACGGAATGTACTTGATTTATTTGATATGAAGTCCCTGGCAACCATCCATAAGATTTAAACAATCCCTTTTTTCCAAAAAGAGAATCTATTTTTCCATATTCATGCAGGCGCATCAAACCAAACCACAGGTGGTCGCCCTGGGCTACATCTACAAACCCACAATAGTAATGATCTTTTGCTTTAATGATGCCCACAGGCTCCGATGAGCCTGAAATACCCAAAATATACTTCACAAAACGCCCATTATTGGCAAATGTTGTATCCGGGGTTCCGTCTGGTAATAGTCGGTAAAACAAGGTGTAACCGGGCTCAACAGGCACACCTGCATTAATTACGCCAGCAACCATTATTCTACTCAATTCATCAATATGAAGTGCCACAGCGCGGCCCCCGGTGTAGGGTAGTTCCAGTTTTCCATTTTTGCCAAAAGATGGATCAGGCTGTCCATTGGGCAGGTAACAGCACACATTTATGTTGTGACTGCAATAAGTAGCGCCGCCATACACACCAGGATATGGGGTGTAGGAGCCGCCACTGAGTATGATGCGGTCATCAGCATCAACCACCACATCGCCCAACAACGAGGAGCGGCAGTCATGTTCATATCGTTGGTAAACAATGCCATTGGTACCAAAAGTGGTGTCAATACGTCCGTCGGGCAGGAGCCTGGCCACAAATACGGTTGTAGCGTCCGGAAATTGAAACGACGTGCCAAAAAAGGCATTGCCGGCTATCAGTATATGGCCGTTGGGCAGCACAATAATTTCGGTGATCATTTCGTATTCCGTGGGCAGGTCTATGGTGACATGGCCATTCTGGCCAAAAGCACCGTCGAATTGTCCATTGGTGTCTACACGCGCTACCAGGTTGACGTAACCCTCCTGGCCCGGCAGGGTTACACAACCACCCATCACTATACGGTCATTTCCATACAATACCGCGGCTAAACAACTGTCGTTTGTGTAGCCCAAGTCCAGGCGCATCTGGCCTTCAGGTCCTGCCGATGCATCAAACTTGCCATCGTGCAAAAGGCGCACCAAAGCAAAATCAGTACCATCCGCACCTTGTGTGTGGCCTGCCAGCATAATGTTGCCACTTTCTAAAAACAGCGTCGCAAAGCTGCGGTCTTCTCTGCCATCAAAATCGCATGCTGTAACAGCAGGAAAGGGGTAATCTGGTCCTGCAAAAGAGGCAGGTACCCCAAAGCTCGAGTCTGGTACTTGGCTGCACAACAATAATGGGAAACTTGCCAGCAAGAATATGGCTATATGAATCAGTTTCATATATGTATGTTTCGTACCTGGCCTAAAACGCCGACACATCCATACCCCCGAACCAACCGGCCCACCACAACACCAGAATCAATACCCCCACCACAATGCGGTAATAGCCAAACACTTTAAACCCGTGGGTAGTCAGAAACTGAATGAACGAGCGGATGGCCAACAACGCGACCACAAACGCCACCACATTGCCCACGGCCAGCATCGTCAGTTCCTGGGGCGTAAACGCAGCACCCCCGTCTTTGACGTAGTCGTACAGCGACTTGGTCGTAGCCGCAAACATGGTGGGCACCGCCAAAAAGAAGGAAAATTCGGCAGCGGTAGTAGGCGACAGCCCCTGCGTGAGGCCGCCGATGATGGTTGCCGCCGAACGACTCACCCCGGGCACCATAGCCAGTACCTGAAACAACCCGATGCGAAACGCTTTGGGCAAATTTACGTCGGCGTCCACGCTGGTTTCGCGCTTGCTTTTTTGCTGAAAATAGCGGTCTAAAAATAAAAACACCACCCCACCGGCAATGAGCGCCAGCGCCACCACCACAATGTTTTCCAGCAGGCTGTCTATCACGTCTTTGAGCAGCAGCCCAAATACCACGGCTGGCAGAAACGCCACAAACAGCTTGACATAAAAGTCAATGCTTTTGAAAAACCGCTTCCAGTACAGCGCGATCACCGACAGGATGGCCCCAAACTGTATAGCCACGGTGAACACCTTCACAAACGGATCGGAGGCAATGCCCATCAGCGAAGAGCCAATGATCATGTGGCCCGTAGACGATACAGGCAAAAACTCGGTTACGCCTTCTATGATGGCGAGGATAATGGCTTGCCAGAGATTCATTTGGAGAGGAGGAGAGGAGGAGAGGAGGAGTTTAGGGGTTTGGACTATCGTCTACCAAAACCTTGCCGGATTTGTCTTTGGCAAAAATGCCCCAGATGGCCACCACAAACGAAGCGACCATGAGGATGGGTGCCACGGTAATGCGGGTAAAGCTGTACGGATACTCGTCTTTCCAAACATTGGGGTCGGGTTGCGCGCCACCGGCCATGAGGGCCAGTCCGACAAACAGCAGCAACAGCGCCAGCCCAAAGAGCATGAAATTGCGGCGGCCAAACAGGAGCTCGCGGCTGCCGGTGGAAAACACATTGGTGCGGTTTTCCGTGCGGCGGGGCGCTGGTGCCGCTTTGGGTGTGCCCGTTGCCGCCTTGGGTGCAGCCGGAGTGGGCGTGGGGTTTTGGGCCGCTGGCCGGTTGGCCGGTTGCTTGGGGCGCTGTGACGGTTGATTCTTTTTTGCCATTAGAAAAGTTTGGACTAATGATGCTTGGTGTTTCAGTACAGGTCGTCTACACGCATGCGTAGAAATTTATGGATGACAAACCAGGTACTGACATAAGAAATGAGGACGCCCAATACCACCAAACCCGCAAAAACCAATGCCATGCTGCTTTGGTCTTCCAGCGATTTGAGTTCGGGGATGTTTTGCTGTGCCAGCCAAAGCAGGCCCGCCAGCGCAGCGATAGCGAGGAGGGCGCTCCAAAGGCCGTTGAAAATGCCGCGTTGCAAATAGGGCCAACTGATGTACCCCCAACTGGCACCCACCAACTCCTGGTTTTTTATCAGAAAGCGGTTGGTGTACAAGTCGAGGCGTATGGTGTTGTGTATTAAGGCCACGGCGGCAAAGATGAGCAATAAACCCAGTCCCAGCGCAATCCAGCCGAGTTTTTCGATGTTTTGCCCCACATTGCCCACATTGGCCACTTCTACGAACAAGTCTTCCACCAAACTGTCTTGCCGAATGGTTTCCCGCCAGGCCCTCAGGCTGTCTTCCTGAAAGTATGCTGCCTGCACGTTGAAGCGCACCACGTCGCGCATCATGCCAGGCAATTGCTCCAGCAGGCTCTCTTCGCCCAGGTCTTTTTGCATGATGGCCGCCGCTTCTTCCCGGGATACAAACGCTACGGTCTCGGGCAGCACAAAAGACTGGCTGCGCACGTAGTCCATGAGCCGCTCCACGTCTTCCTCCGGCAGGTCTTGCCGGAGTTCGAGCCATAAGTCAACCCGCTCCTTGAACAAGCTAGTCAACTGCCGTGCGTGCAGGGCCAGCAGGGCGAAAAAGCCCAGCATGAACAGCACCAAGGCTACGCTTCCGATCGCAGACAGATAATGTGGTTTTTTGCGAGGCATGCCGACAAGTACATTTAGCCCGCAAAGGTAGCCCACCCGACGGTTTCTCCGCTTACAGATCGCGTAAATTTGCACACAACACGGTTATTCTTCTTTCCGTTATGCTCCTATGTTGTCTTTGATCTTCCTTTTTTGGGCCTGTTGCGCCCAAACCGACGCCATTGCATTCGAAAATCCCTCTTTCGAAGACGAACCCCGCGCCTCCGCTTCCCCCACCGGCTGGGGGTCTAATACGCCCGGAAGCACACCCGACATATTACCCGGTGCCTGGGGGCTTCAGCTCAAACCGGCCGAGGGCAATACCTGCATCGGCCTGGTCACCCGTGAAGACGGTTCAAGCGAAAACGTAGCCCAAAACCTGCCAACTGTGCTCAAGGCCGGCACTTGTTACACCTTTTCTGTGCGCTTAGCACACCTCCCCAAATATGTGGGCTACAACCAGGCCGTGCGCCTGCGCGTTTGGGGCGGCGGTGCCAACCAACGCAGCCAGTTGCTGGCAGGCTCCCCGCTAATCAACCATACCGACTGGCGCGAGTACAAATTCGAGTTTATACCCGATAAAGATGTGCGCTGCATCACCATGGAAGCTTACTTCGGCCCTGGCGTGCTGTTTTATTACAAAGGCAATATCCTGATTGATCAGTGCTCCGTCATTCAGCGGTGCGACAGGGCGTGAATTTCGCATTCCGCCTATTCCGCATTCTGCCTATTCCGCATTCCGCATTGAATAATCATCGCCATCGTCATGAAGAAAAAGGAACCAATTTTGTCGGTTTCCACCAGGTCATTCATGAGCATAAGGAGGTTGATGAGCGCAAAACTGAGTACGGCAGCCAGCAGCATGCGCCTTTCATCGGGGTCCGTTATGCGGTGATACAGGTGTTCGCCGGTGAGCAGCACTGTGGAGATGAGGAGGAAAAAAATAACCAATCCGGGCAATCCCTGCTCCACCGTAGTCATTAAAAAATAGTTGTGGATGCCGGATCGTTCCGGGTTGTCGCTTACGTAGGTTTTAAAACTGCTGACGGTGTAGTTTTTATAGAAAAAATAAAACGTTCCGGGTCCAAAACCCGTCAAAGGCCGGTCTTCAACCATGTAAGACGCAGCAACCCACCGGTAAACCCGTTCCATGGTCGAAATGTCTTCTAATTTGGTAGTGGCCTCCAGCAGGTTGTCAAACCGCGAATGGGTAATGGTGCGCTCAAAATCAGGTGCGAAAAGCAACCAGTTGTCGCGCTGACTCAGCACCGCATAAAACGCCATAAACCCAATGGCCGTGACCACCAGCACCACTTTCATAAAACGCCAACGAATGACCCAATACACGCCAAATGCTGCCACTAAAGCTACGTACGCAGCGCGGGTGTACGCAAAATTGATGCCCACCAGCAACAGCAATATGCCCACCACCAACACCCACCACTTGAACGACCACCTTGGATAAAAGGAAGCGCCAAACCAGATAAAAGGCAAAAATATAGCCTGTACGCAGGCATAAATCACGTGGTTGCGGTAAAAAGGCCCCATCACATAGTTGGATCCTTCAAATGTGAAGCCCTCCATGGCATGGCGCACCAGCACAATCGATACCGTGATGATCAGCGGAATAAAGAAGGCCCAAAGCAATGTTAAAAATGCGCGTTTGCCGTTCATTACCCAACCCGCCAGCAAGAAAAACACAACGACATACCACCCTTTGGCCAACAGGTATTTAAACGATACCAAGGGCATCTGAGAGGTGATCATGGTGATGCTGATCCACGCCAAGTGAAACCCCAGCGCAAGGGCTATGGGATGCAATACCATCCGAAGCGACACCTCCGGCCAATACCGGGCATACCAAATGACCGAGACCAATGTCAACAACCACATCAATGGCTCCGACACCAGATCGGTGGCCAGGCCGCCCGGCAGTTCTATTTCAACCGAAAGCGGCAAACTGGCAATCAAGATGAAAAACACCGCGCTAAACTGCCGAACAGCCAACCCCAACAGCAATAAACCAAAAGGGATGCCCAATAACCACAACTCATTGGTTGCCGCAGCCGCAGCGACAGCCCCTATGGTGAGCACGCCGAGGCCAACGAACAGCCCATATCCATACGGGTTATCCGACAGCCT
>JBMOHO010000184.1:0-7848 GCA_049317805.1 Saprospiraceae bacterium | reverse complement strand
CCGTCGGCGGTTAAGGCTTCCAGCAGGATATTCCGAATGGCATTGATTTCCCCGGCGCTTTCCGGCGCGTCCACTTTTACATAATTGTCCGTAAAACCGCTTCGTTTGCCCGGCTCTCGGTGGGCTTCCAACAGCACCGGCCTCGAGGCACCGAGCTGCGTCTGGTAAAAATGGCGTCTTTTCATGTCCGACAAGCCACGCAAGGCCTGGTTTCGCCGCCGCCGTTCTTCTACGGGTACGGCTTCCAACATCTCTGCCGCAAGCGTGTTGGCGCGTTCAGAATACGTAAATACGTGTAGATAAGACACGTCCAAACCCTGAATAAAACGGTATGTCTCTAAAAAATCGTCCTCCGTTTCCCCGGGAAAACCCACAATGACATCGCATCCGATGCAAGCATGTGGCATCACGTGCTTGATGTGCTCCACGCGCGCGGCGTACAGATCGCGGGTGTAGCGGCGGCGCATGGCGCGCAGTTGTTTGTCGGTACCCGACTGCAGCGGCACGTGAAAATGGGGCATAAAACGCCGGGATTCAGCCACAAATGCAATGACCTCATCGGTCAACAAATTGGGTTCGATGCTGCTGATGCGGAAACGGGCTACCTCGTCCACTTGATCCAGCGTGCGGATGAGGTCGATGAACATGGCCTCTTTTTTGGGGCGCAAGCCTTCAATGACCGCTGTGCCGTTGCCAAAATCGCCCAGGTTAACGCCCGTCAGCACGATTTCTTTTGACCCCATGGCTGCAATAGACCGAGCATTGGCTACGGCATTGGCTATCGTATCCGAACGGCTGGCACCGCGGGCCTGGGGAATGGTGCAAAACGTACACTTGTAGTCGCAACCGTCCTGTACTTTCAAAAAACTCCGCGTACGGTCGCCAAAAGAAAAAGAGGCATGGAATGTATTGACTTCCCGAACTTCACCTGCCCGCACCAGGCCTTTTCCGTGGGATTTGGTGAGTCCGTCGACAAATTCCAGGATTCGAAATTTTTCGCCTGCGCCCAGCACCAGGTCCACGCCCGGTATGTCGGCAATTTCCTGTGGTTTGAGTTGGGCATAACAGCCGGTCACCACGACGAGGGCCTGGGGTTGCCGTCGCATGAGTTGGCGGACAATGCGGCGGCACTCTTTATCTGCTTGCTCGGTGACCGAGCAGGTGTTCAGCACGTATACATCGGCGGGGTCTTCAAAGCGTACGGCACCGTAACCCTGGTCTTCGAACAAACGAGCCAGCGCTGAAGTCTCTGAAAAATTGAGCTTGCAGCCTAAAGTGTGGAATGCGACGTTGCGTGGGGTGGACATGAGGCCGTGCCGTAAATTGGGCGGCAAAGGTACCGGTTTTTTACAAGCGGCGCAATGGACAAACCCTAAGGTTGTGTTGGATGTTTGAGTTTTTCATCCAAAAATTCGGTCATTTTCCGATACAAGTGCAAGCGAGCGTATCCGCCGTAAATGCCGTGGTTGCGGTTTGGGTAGAACATGACGTCGAAGTCTTTGTTGTTGGCGACGAGTTTGTTGGTCATTTCCACGCTGTTTTGGAAATGGACATTGTCATCGGCCTGGCCATGTACGAGCAAGTAGTTGCCTTTAAGCTTGTCCGCAAAATTGATCGGTGAATTTTGATCGTACCCGGCTTTGTTTTCGGCGTAAGTGCGCATAAAGCGTTCGGTATATACGCTGTCGTACCATTTCCAGTTGGTTACCGGTGCCACGGCGATGGCCGCTTTGAACACATCCGCGCCTTTGAACAGGCAAAGGCTTGACATGTAGCCGCCGTAGCTCCACCCGAAAATGCCAATGCGATCCGGATCCACAAACGGCAATGTGCCAAGGTATTTTGCCGCTTCGATCTGGTCTATTGTTTCGTAATGACCGAGTTGCATGTAGGTCATTTTCCGGAACTCTTCGCCCCTGGCACCGGTGCCGCGGTTGTCTACACAAACTACCACATATCCTTGTTGCGCAAGCATTTGAAACCAAAGATAATTGGCGCCCATCCATTCGTCGAGCACCTCCTGACTGCCTGGGCCGCCGTACAGGTACATGAGTACAGGAAGCTTTTGACCGGCGGCGGCTTGAGGCGGTGTAATTTTCCAGCCGTTGAGTTTGACGTTGTCCGAGGTGGAAAAATTGAAAAATTCCACAGGCAACACGCCATATTCGGCCAGTTTGTTTTTTAGGGTGGCGTTGTCTTCCAGTACCCGAACAGATTTGCCCTTGCGGTTGCGGATGGTGTACACGGGCGGGGTATTGATGGTGGATTCCGTGTGCACGTAGTAATCAAACGTGCTGCTGAAGGTTGCCGCATGCATGGCCTTGCCGTCGCTTAAGGTACGGGTATTATTTCCGTTGATGTCCGTTTCAAACAGCTCCCGTTGCATGGGGTTTTGCATGGCGGCTTGGTAGTACACCTTATTATTGTCTTTATCCACCCCGTAAAAATCGGTTACATCCCAGTCGCCCTTGGTGAGCAATGCTTTTTCCTGGCCCTGCATGTCGTACCGATACAAGTGCATGAAACCGTCTTTTTCCGTTTTCCAGATAAAGCCCGTGCCGTCTTCGAGGAAATGCGGTTCATACGTTTCACCGATGTAGTACTTGTTTTTTTCTTCCAGCAACACCGAACAGGCACCTGTTTTTGGGTCGGCCATCAACAGTTTGAGGTGGTTTTGGTGGCGGTTAAGCCAGGTGAGGCATAGTCGTCCGTTGGGAGCCCACTGAAGTCTCGGAAAATAGTCCTCTGCGCCTGCGCCGGTGTTTACCGGAATGGTTTTGCCGTTTTGCAGGTCGTAAATCCAGGCGGTCACCACAGCGTTTTTTTCGCCGACTTTGGGATATTTAAACGTGACCTGTTGGGGGTACATGGAGTCCGGATGATACGTTTCGTAGGTAAACTCCGGAACAGCGCTTTCATCGAAACGCAGGAAAGCGATTTTAGTGCCGTCGGGGCTCCACTCAAAAGCGCGCACGAGCACAAACTCCTCTTCATACACCCAGTCGGCGGCGCCGTTGATGACGGCGTTGATGGCGCCGTCGGTGGTCACCTGTGTTTGTTTGCCGGTGATCAGGTTTTTGTAAAACAGGTTGTTGTCGCACTCATAAGCCACCTTATCGCCTTCGGGTGCAAACGTGGCATAGCGTTGTTTGGCTGTTCCGCTGTGCAAACGGGTGATGCTGTTCAGACCGGCGTTGTATACGAAGAAATGGGCCTTGGAACTGTAGCGGTATATGGATTCTTCGTCTGTGGCCAGTAGAATTTGCTGTTCATCAGGACTGAAGGAGTAGTTGTCAAACTGGCCAGGCCAGGTATTGTCGATTGTTTTGACCGACTTTACATCCAGCACTACGCCTTTACGTTCACCACTACGCAGGTCGAATTGTTCAATTTTTGATGCGTCAGTCTGGGTATAGTGCACGCCGTCGTTTTGGAAGGCAAACCCTGGCACGCCACGCGCGACGAAGGTGCCTTTTGTCCAGATGTCTTCGAGCGTGATGTTTTTTTGAGCGATCAAACCGTTGCCGGCAAGGATCAGCAGTAAGCCTGGCAGCATGTAGCGCATATGCGGAGAAGTTGTAAGAGGCTAAACAGTTAAGGTAAAGGCGCAATCAGCACTTTATCGATTTTGCTTTTGTCCATGTCCACGATTTCAAAGCGGAAGCCTTCTGCGTCGAGGAAATCGCCGGTGCGCGGTATTTCGTTCAATTTGAACAGGATGTATCCGGCCAGGGTAGTGTAGTCGTCGTCCGGGTCGTCAAATTCCTTAAGGGACACAATATCGCGCAATTCGTCTATGGGGGTAGTGCCGTCTACGAGCCAACTGCCGTCGTCGCGCGCAATGATGTTGGGGTCTTCGGTGTCGTCTACATCTGGCAGGGCACCAAAGATATTTTCAGTCAGGTCGTGCAGGGTAATGATGCCCTGGGTAGAGCCGTACTCGTCGACCACTACGGCGAAGTAATTGCGGTCTTTGCGGAAGCGCTCCAGGATTTTAAGGGCGTTCATGCTTTCGGGCACGTACAGCGGCTGGGTGATTATCTGGTGGATGTTAAAGCCCGGTTTCTGGTAATTTTCAATGTAATCGCGCAGTTTGACCACACCGAGGATGTTTTCAATGGTGTCGTCGCACACCAGAAATTTGGTGTACCCGCTTTCGCGAATGATGCGCTCATTTTCGGCTTGGTCGGCGTTGATGTCGAGCCATTCTACATCATTTCGGTGGGTCATGATGGTGTAGGCGTCGCGGTCGGCAAAACGAAACACATTTCGGATGTACTCGCTCTCCTGTTCCTCAATGATGCCCTGTTGGTTGGCCATTTTCACCATCAGTTTGATCTCTTCTTCCGAGATGGAGTCTTGCATGTTGGGTTTGATGAACAACAAGCGCATGAACATTTTGGTGGACCAGCTCAGGAAGGCCGAGATGGGGCCGGTCATGCGCGTGATCACCTGCATGATGGGCGCAAACGTGATGGCGAGGGATTCGGCGTATTGAATGGCGATGTACTTTGGCGCCAGCTCGCCGATGATGAGCGATAAATACGTGATGATGGTCACCACTACCGAAATGGAAATGGTTTCCGCATAGGGTGCCAACACCGGAATGTGGGCAAACATGGGTTCCAGATAATGACCAATGGCTACGCCGCCGTAAGCACCCTCCACGATGCTGATGAGCGTGATGCCAATCTGCATGGCGGAAAGAAAGTGGTCAATGTTGTCAAGCAAGCCCAACGCAATCGCTGCATTGACGTTACCCTTTTCCTTTTCGTTTTCGAGTCTGGAACGTTTGGCCGTGAGGAGGGCAATTTCGCCAAGCACCAGAAACCCGTGCAAGACGATGAGGACAAGAATTATTGCTATTTCCATATATTACGGCGCAAATTTATCAAATCGGCGCGAAACTTTAGGATAAATTTGGGGAAAACGCTTTTTTCTTGTTAAATTGTGTTAAAAATTAAAATTCATTTGGTGGGCAATAAATAAGCCTTTACATTTGGGGGCGTCTTTTGAATAGGCGCTTCTCCATCATTCAACAAAAACTAACCGCGTATCGACTTTACCTGTACACCTTAATAAACATCATTGTTTAACAGGTTAATCAGCAAAACCAATTGCTCATGCAGGTTATGTCGTTGCTCAACGATCAGGAGCTTATTGCTCGCTACGTGGATGGAGAAGAATACGCCTTTGAGGTGTTGCTTTCCCGTTACAAGTCAAAAATTTACACCTCCATTTACCTGTTTGTCAAAGACCAGGCATTGGCTGAAGACATTTTTCAGGAGGTGTTCATCAAAATCATTGATACGCTGCGCCGAGGCAAGTACAACCACGAAGGCAAATTCGTGCAATGGGCCATGCGCATCTCCTATAACATGTGTGTGGACTACCACCGCAGGCACAAACGCCGCGCACACATCAACCCGTCTGAAGATTTTGACATTTTCGACGTACTGCGCCTGAGCGACGACGGTCCTGACTCCCAGATCATGCGCAGCGAGACCCACCAGCGCATCCGCCGTCTGGTAGACGCCCTGCCGCCCGAACAACGGGAGGTGGTTATCTTGCGCCACTACGCCGACATGAGTTTCAAAGAAATTGCCTCACTCACCCGCGTGAGCATCAACACTGCCCTTGGCCGCATGCGCTACGCGCTCATCAACATCCGAAAAATGATGTCGGAGCGGGAAATGGCTTTGTGAGTTGAGGGGTTTAGGAGTTGAGGGGTTTAGGAGTTGAGGAGTTGAGGAGTTGAGGGGTTTTGATCCGCGTTCCATTTGCACGCTAAGTGTGCATGGAACGCGGATTTTTTTTATGAACTTTGTCGCATGTTGCCCCCAATCCTTTTGTTGGCGGAACGGCCTATCTTTTGTTCAGCATGCACCATGCGATTATTTCTACTGTTTTTCTGCATTGTCGTTTTTAGTCGGCCAGCTACTGCGCAGCAACACGTTGCCGACAGCCTGTACGCGTACATTGCCCGATATGAAAAAATAGACACACACCGGGTGCTGCAACAGTGTCGATTAGCCGCTGCGCAACTGGCGTTTGATCCAAAGCTGAGCGACAGTACGGCGAGGGCGGCTTTGACAGTGGCCAAAGAGCTGTATTTTACAGAAGGAGAAGTGTTTGCCCTAAACCTGTTGGGCATATTGGCCCAGCGCAGGAGTCGGTATGCAGAAGCCATCAACTATTTTTTGCCTGCGGTAGAGAAAGCCCGGACCGGCAAGGATACTGTGCGTTGGCACCGGTCGCTCAACAACCTGGCCCTTTCTCATTTTTATACCGAAAATTATCCGTTGGCGCTCAGCCACTTCAGGCAGGCGCTGGCTTTGCAAAAAAGCGACCTGGACAAGGCCGGCATTTACGGCAACATGGGCCTTACGTACAAGAATATGGGGGTGATCGATTCTGCGTTCGCCTATTTCTACCAGGCCGTACCCATTTGCATTAAATACAACAACCAACGCGGTTTGGCCGCCAACTATTCAAACCTGGGTAACCTGCATCTCCAAAAAGGGGAGGCGGTACAAGCGGAACATTTTTTTCGGCATGCCCTCGATGCAGATCAAAAGAGCGGCAATGAAGCCGGGGAAGCCATTTCGCGCTGCAATCTGGGGGTGGCGCTTTTGCGTTCGGGCCGACCCGCCGAAGCTAAAACAGCACTCCTTGAAGGGTATCGCATGACCGCGGCTTTAGACAATGTGACCAATCAGCAATACGCAGCTGAAAACCTTTCCTTGTTGTATGAAAAACAGGGACGGCTCGATTCGGCCCTTCTTTGGGCCCGGCGGCACACCATATTAAGGGATACGATGAACCGCCGGGAACAACGCGACAAGGTGGCGGACATCAACAACCGGTTTTTGTATCGAGAAGAACTGGCGCAAGCTGAAGAAGCCGTGGCTGCCACGCGCCGCCAACGTTTGTTGTGGATCATCGGCACTTTTGTGCTCAGCCTGCTGTTGGCCCTCACCGGGCTGGCATGGTGGCAAACCCGCAGACGCCGAGCGGCAGAAACACGCTTGTATGCCCTCGAGCGCACCGAACAGTTGAGGCGTGAATCGGTACTGCAGGGTGCGCTCCAGGAGCGCGATACCACACTGGCCTCCCACTCTATGCAGTTGTTGCTCCAAAAAGATTTGATGGGCCGCTTATCCGGCCAATTACAGGAGGCCGCTGCCGGGCATGCCGATCCGGGTCAGTTGAAAGCCCTGCAGCGCGTGTTGGCCTCCGAATCGCAAAATGAAGAACAGTGGGAGCAGTTCAAAACCCAGTTTGAAGCCATCCACAGCGGGTTTTTCCAGCGCCTGTTGTTTCGCCAGCCTAAACTGACCGCTTTCGACCTCCGCTACTGCGCTTACCTGCGCATGAACCTCAGTTCAAAGGAAATCGCGGGTTTGCTCAATACCTCGGTGCGCAGTGTGGAAACCCAACGGTATCGGCTGCGCAAAAAGCTGGCCCTGAGTCCGGAGCAGGATTTGGTGGCCTGGATGATCCAGGTCTGAATACGCGTCGTAGCGCAACTCGTGTCATGTAGTGGCATTGTCGTACCCCAAAATTTGACCCGTCGGCTTAAGGCCTGCACTTTTGTGCCATCAGGCGCTGCAAATGCCCGATGCGCACATGAAACCTCCATCTCTTTTTGCCGGCTTACTCACCTGGTCGCTCTCGGCTTTGTTTTCCGCCTGCATCGGCGGCCACAGCCGCACCTTGCCCATCCCCGAGGAACTGGCGTCGGCACTCGAAGCGCAGCTCACAGCGCGGGGTGCCGGTCCCCACGCCCCCCTCTTCGTGTCCCACACCGGCCAGCGCCTGTCGCGGTCCGTGCTGGCCCGCATGTTC
>JBMOHO010000183.1:0-7871 GCA_049317805.1 Saprospiraceae bacterium | reverse complement strand
TAATTAAACAATTGTCTTGGCTATTATTTTCTTTAATTTCTATTTTGGATCCATTTATATTGATCATCCGAAGGGTAAAGTGCATGCGCTGCGCTTCGGCAAAGGCCCCGGCCTGCTCATTGCCTTACACGGATTCGGCGACCGCGCGCGGATGTTTGCCGTGCTCGCTGAAGCATTGTCTGCTGAATACACCACCATTGCCATTGACCTGCCTTTTCACGGGCAAACGGAATGGCGGGAAAAGACGTTTACGAAGGCCGATTTGCTGGAGATTGTATCGGCGACTTTAGTCGCCGACGCCGAGCAGGGCTCGGCGATTAAAGCCGCCGAGCGGGGTTCGGCGACTGAAGCCGCCGGGAGGGGTTCGGCGACCGAAGTCGCCGAGCGGGGTTCGGCGACTGAAGCCGCCGGGAGGGGTTCGGCGACTAAAGTCGCCGAGCGGGGTTCGGCGACTGAAGCCGCCGATACGCGATTCACCCTCATGGGCTTCAGTTTTGGAGCCCGCTTCGCCCTGGCCATGCTGCCGGCGTTGCAATCGCGCATAGACAAACTGATTTTACTTTCACCCGACGGCATCAACACCCGAGGCATGGGGCTGGCGGTGCACACGCCCATGTGGATGCGCCGGGTGCTGTACCGCACGCTGCAAAAACCGGACTGGTTCCTGAACCTGCTTGCTGCGGGCAGGAAGATGGGCGTGGTACCGCCGCTGATCCAACATTTTCTGGCGGCCAACCTCAGCAGACCCGATCGCTTTCAACGCACGTTTGGGTGCTGGTTTGCCTTGAACGACTTTTACCTGCGCAAACGGGATATTCGGGCTATTTGGGAAAAAGGCGCTTTCCCCATTGACATCTATTATGGCGCAAAAGACGAAATGATCCGATTTGAATCGGTGGAAAAATTAGTGTCCGGGTTGCCGCACGTGCGTTTGCATAAAATGGAGGAAGACGGGCATCGGGTGGTGGGAGAAGGGCTGGGAAAAAGAATGGAGATCCTGGGGGGGCAAGACAAGCCGTAATAATGCACAACCTGTGTTTATATTCACCAAAAACACATACTTTTGGGGATTAAAAACTCAACAATGGCATATATTCCCCGTTTGATGCTGCCTATCTTACGTGATCGCATGTTTCAGGGCAAGGCTTTAGTCCTTTTAGGTGCCCGGCAGACTGGCAAGACCTCGCTCATACGCAAACTGGCAGAAGAATGGTCTGATGATGTGGTGTGGCTCAATGCAGACCGGCCTGAAGTGCGCAGACAGCTCAGCAATGCCGCTTTGGCGGTGCTTAGACAACTTGTCGGCAACAAGCGGGTAGTGGTGATAGATGAAGCGCAACGTGTCCGAAATATCGGACTTACGCTAAAATTATTCATTGATGAATTACCGGAGCTACAACTTGTGGCCACCGGCTCGTCGGCATTTGAACTGGCAAATGAAATCAATGAACCGCTTACAGGTCGCAAATGGGAATATTATCTGTATCCGGTCGCTTGGGCGGAACTGCAGGCGGCCATAGGCCTTTTGGAAGCCCGTGAGCAACTGGAAACACGGTTGATTTACGGAATGTACCCCGACGTGATCAACCGCGTGGGGCGCGAAAGGGAAGTCCTCTTATCGCTTTCCGGCAGTTATTTGTACAAAGACGTCTTTGAATTTCGAGGTGTGCGCAAACCGGAAATACTCTGGCAGTTGCTCCAAGCGCTCGCATTGCAATTGGGCTCAGAAGTCTCGTACAACGAACTGTCTCAACTCTTGAATATAGACAAAAACACCGTATCCAATTACCTCGACTTGCTGGAGAAATCGTACATCGTTTTCCGGCTCATGCCCTTGAGCCGCAACCTCCGCAATGAAATCACCAGCAGCAGGAAGGTCTATTTTTACGACAATGGTATCCGAAACGCTGTACTGGAAAATTTCAGCCCTCTGTCCATGCGTACGGACGTCGGAGCACTTTGGGAAAACTTTCTGGTCAGTGAGCGTTTAAAAATGCGCCAATACACGGGTCTCCATGGCAAAAGTTATTTCTGGCGCACAAAGGCGCAACAGGAAATTGATTATGTGGAAGAGATAGACGGCCAATTCCGCGCCTGGGAATTTAAGTGGAACCCCAAGGCCAAAGTGCGTTTCGCAGCTTCGTTTCAGGAATCTTACTCACCGGTTTCAACTGAAGTGGTGTCCACTGAAAATTTTGAGGCGTTTTTGGGTGCGGGTGATTTGGGCGGGATCTGATGTGTTTTGAGTGGATGATCTTTGCGGTTTACGCACTCTTCATACAAGCGTTTGTTTGCAATTCCCTTGAAATCTTAAAATCAATTCTATTATCCTATTTTTGCCTTTAAAAAAACATGCTCATCATCACCGGAGCCGCCGGCTTCATCGGATCCTCCCTTGTGCGGCGCCTCAACGACGCCGGGTACACCGACCTCATGGTCGTCGACGAATTTGAACACCCCGAAAAGGTGCACAACCTCGACGGCAAAAACTTCCGAGCCCAACTCCACCGCAAGGAATTCATAACCTGGCTGGCTGAGCACCCCGACAGCGCCGACGCCATTTTTCACATAGGCGCCCGTACTGACACCACGGAGATGAACACCGCCATTTTTGACGAACTAAACCTTGAATACACCAAGGCGCTGTGGAATTGCTGCACCCAATTCAATATACCCTTTTACTACGCCAGCAGCGCCGCTACGTATGGCCTCGGCGAACACGGCTATTCCGATGACCATAGCCTCATTCCACGCTTAAAACCGCTGAACCCCTACGGCCAAAGCAAACAAGACTTCGACGTGTGGGCCCTGAATCAACCCGAAACCCCCGCCTACTGGGCCGGGTTCAAGTTTTTCAATGTCTACGGCCCCAACGAGTACCACAAAGGAAGAATGGCTTCTGTTATTTTTCACACCTTGCGGCAAATCAAAGCCACCGGTAAAATGAAACTGTTCCGCTCTCACCGGCCAGATGTGAAAGACGGCGAGCAACAGCGCGATTTTATTTATGTCAAGGACGTGGTGGATGTACTCTTGTTTTTCTTCGAAAACCGTCCTTCCAACGGCATTTACAACCTCGGTACTGGTCAGGCCCGTACATTTTACGACCTTGCTGCCAACACTTTTAACGCCATGGGCATCGCACCAGACATCGATTTTATTGATACGCCTGCCGATATCCGCGATACCTACCAATACTTTACCGAAGCCGACATGACCAAAATGCGCGACAAAGCAGGCTACAGTAAACCGTTTTACACCTTAGAAAGCGGTATTGAGGAGTATGTTAAGGCTTACTTGATGGAAGAAAAAATCTGGTAGGAATCAGTTGGCAAACACCATTTGCTTTGTGTCTACTACCCTGCCATCGATCACCAGGCTGTAAGCATAAGACCCACTCTGTCCGTAACCGTGCCGATACAACAACTCATTTATGCCGGGTTTAATGGCGTTTATGGGCATTTCGGCCACGAACCGGCCCGTCAAATCGTGAATCCGTATCGAAGCTTTCGTAAAAGCCGGTACGGTTTCCGCTTCAAAAACAATCCAGGTGGCTTCATCAAATGGATTGGGGCGGTTTTGCAAGAGTTTGACGGGCTGGGGTGCCCCGGGTTCCTCCACCCCTACAGCCGGGCTTGCCGACTTTTCGATGCTGAACAAACTTTCTACACCATCCGTACCCACTGTGGCCACGCTGACAAAAATCAAACCCGTTGCACCGCATGGAAAAGCCCCGCTGGTGGTGTCGGGCAGGTCAAAAATCCCTTCAAAATCATTGGAGGCCGACGTGCGCAGGAAAACGCGATATGGCGGCGGTTGGTCGTTGACGGTGATGATGAACTCCGCGCCATTGCGTTTCACGGTAAAATCCACGGGCGTCGGCAGCGCCTGCGCAGCCATGGTAATGGCATTGCCGTTGATCAGGGCGTTTCTCGATAAATAATTGAAGTCCACAAAAAACGAATCAATCACATTGTCGCCATCAGTATCTACGCCCAGTACGTCGCTTTCGGTGTGCTGGCGGTCGGTGTATCCTGTGCCATTAGAGGCATCGCCGTGTTCGTTGGCCGAACAGAAACGGATGGCCGGATAGCCACGCTGCCGGAATGGGATGTGGTCGCCGCCTCGGCCGGTACGGTCTTCCGGACTCATGATGCGCACGTCCATAGGCGTTAGAGCCGTCGGTTTCAGGATTTCATTGTATTCCAATTTGGCAAAACGCACCAATTGCTTGGATGGTGAATTAAAAGAACCGCTGGAAAACAGGCGTACACCCACAGAATCGACATCATTCAAACCCGGACAAGAAGGCGGCGAAGAAGTTTTTCCGCAAAGGATGCCCCCAACAATGTCGTTGTTGTACACGGCGCGCACCGGAATCTTTTCATTTTCACAATATTCAGCAAATGCATTGGCACCGTACAAACCTTGTTCTTCGCCAATGGTCACTAAAAATACAATGGTATTCGGAAAGGTGTATGCCGACATCACCCGCGCCAGTTCCATCACCAAAACGGTTCCGCTGGCATTGTCTTCTACCCCCTCGGCTATGCAGGCGGTATCGCAAGGCGTGTTGCAACGGCTGTCCATGTGGCCTTCTACTATGATCACGCCGTGGGCCGACGTATCGCTGCCCGGCAACACCGCAAAAATATTGCGGTGCTGCCCCACGGCGCAAATAGCCTGGTCAAATTGAAGATACGACACCAACAGACGACCTTCGGCGGCGGCGCTGTATGATTCAAACTTATCGTAAATCCAACGCCGGGCAGCGCCCACGCCCCTGGCGTCAGACAAGGTGTCGCTGCCCGTATTTCGGGTGCCAAACGCACTTAAACGGGTGATGATGTCCTTTAAGCTATCCGGCGAAATGCGCGCCGACAACGCTTCTGCAATCGCCAATGGATCGGCCGCCGGCACGGAAGAGGCGTATGTTGCAGGGTTGTAGGCACCTTTTATAACAGCATCTGCTGCCAGATTGGTCACCAAAATATTGGTTTGACCCAACAGAATTGGGCTGGCACACAGCCAAATCACAAGAAAAGGTATTCCAGACTTCATATTTCGACAGGTTGAGCCTGCGAAATTACATCAAATAAAGCTTCTGTGCTCCCCAAATCCGGGCAAAACCAAATCTTTTTCGGACACCAGCACCTGCTCCAGATCGAACTCCCAGTCTATCCGGAGCGCTGGGTCATCGTACCGGATGCCACCCTCTGCAGCTTTGTTGTAAAAATTGTCGCACTTATAGAAGAACTCGGCTGTTTCGCTCAACACGAGATAACCGTGTGCGAAACCTCGCGGTACAAACAATTGGCGTTTGTTTTCTGCACTCAGGCGGGTGGAATACCATTGTCCGTAAGTAGGTGAATCGGGGCGAATATCGACAGCCACATCCAGCACTTCTCCTTCCACCACACGCACCAGTTTGGCCTGAGCGGCGTCGCCCACCTGATAGTGCAGGCCGCGCAAAACGCCGGCGGTAGAACGCGCCTGGTTGTCTTGCACAAAATGCGCATCCACGCCAGCTTCGGCCCACATGCGCTGGTTGTAGCTTTCAAAAAAATAACCGCGTGCGTCTTGAAAAACGGCGGGTTGAAAAACAAGCAGTCCGGGAATAGGAGTTTCCGTAAAGGGCATAACAAAAAAGGGTTGGTATTGGGGTCAAAGGTAAACCAAAGCGGCATTTGACACAGCGTGAATACCCAAATCTGTCTGCCCCGGGTCAGTTTTCTTCGCGCAACCAGGTAGTGGCACAGCGGCCGTCGGTGCAGTAAGCCTGTCGTTTGAGTCGCCCTTGTTCATCGTACTCTTTGAGTTCGCCTTGTTCCATGGGCATGTCATCGCCGGGCGAGTAAGTACCTTCAGCTTTAAGGTTGCCGTTATCGTAGTATTCGATAAACGGCCCGTTTTCTTCGCTTGCTTTAAACGTGACGGTTTCCTTAAGTACGCCGTTGGAGTACCACGCCCTGGCAATGCCCTCAATGGCATTGTTTTCATACATCAATTCTACTTCCAGCACGCCGTTTTCGAAATAATGGCGATATGGTCCGTGAAATTGTCCATTGCGGTATGTTTCAAGGGTTTCCATCGTACCGTTTGGGAAAAACAATTTGCGCTCGCCATGTAAGGTGTCGTTTTGGTAAAAGGCTTCTTCCGCAACAGTTCCATTCGCAAAAAAACGTTGGTAATGCCCTTGTTTGGCAAAATCGCTTTTCCGGCGTTCAAAACGCTCTTTGCCGCCATTTTCAGTCGGATTTTCTACGGTTTCAATGCCATTGTTTCCAATGCAGGCCATCAAGAGGCACAAGGCGAACAAGATCAGGTAACGCATGTCAATTTTTATGCTGTACAGTGGAGTGAACAGTTCCATCGGTAAAGCGCGTTTCCAGTTGCGCTCCGGGAACCACATCCTGCGCAAAACGCACGGCACTGCCGTTTTGGTATGTGATGCTGTACCCCCTGCGCAGCACACTGTCTGGCTCAAGTGCCTTTAACAGTTGCCTTAGCGACTCCAACTGGCTGTGCGCTCGGGCCAAAAGGTATCGTTGTTGTGTCTTCATATTTTGAGCCACCGCATCAAGGGCGCTGTGTGCTTGATGTATGCGCATGTTTAACCCAAACGCCAGTTTTTGGGCATGATGGTCTATCTGATTTTTGCCATTTAGCACATGCAGGCGACCGTAGCGTTTGCACATTTCATGCATGTAGAGCATGTGTGTTTCATAACGCAGGTTGTGTTGCAGGATAAATTCCGCAACAGCAGTGGGGGTTTTTAAGGCATGACCGGCCACCCGATCAAGTACTGTTTCGTCTGAGTCGTGGCCAATGCCGGTCAATAAGGGCAATGGCAGTTGAGCGGCTACGCGGCACAGTTCCAAACCGTCAAACCCTGCCAAATCGAGCCGAGAGCCGCCACCGCGTATGACCACTGCGGCGTCATATAGATGCGATTGCCGGCCGATGGACAGCAATGCTTTGGATACTTCCGAACCCACTTGATCGCCCTGCATGGCCGCAGGCCAGAAAGCACAATGAAAAGCGTACTGATAACTGTTTTCGGACAACTGTACCAAAAAGTCCTGGTAGCCGGCTGCCCTTTCGGAACTGATGACGGCGATGCGTTGCAGCACCGCTGGCATGGGCAGTTGGCGGTTTTTGTCCAACAGGCCCTCGCGCCGAAGCTGCTCTATTGTTTGGCGGCGATGCACGGCCAACTGTCCGAGGGTAAAGGAGGGGTCGGCGTCGCAAACCATCAACTTCAATCCGTAGCGTCCGTGAAAATCAACGCGCACTTGTAGCCGCACTTCCAAACCTGCCTGAAAAAGGGCGTCCAGCTCCAACCCCAAAGTCCGATGAAGCCTTGAATAGTCTCTTTCCCACAACACGGCCTGGGTTTGCGCCAAAGGTTCATCTGCGTCGCCTTTTTGAACCAGGTCAAAGTATCTGTGGCCCCTTGAAATGCCAATTTGTGCAATTTCGGCGCGCACCCAAATGGGCTCAGGGAAATTGAGCGCCAATGCGCGCCGGATATTTTCCAATAACTGATGCAGGGAGAGGGTATTCATTTGCCGTTAAAATACTGCTCCACACGCAACGCCGCATTTTCACGCACGTTCATGTAATACAGGTTAAGGTCACCAATGTGGTAATTTTTTTTCCGAAAGAAAAAACTGCCTTTGAATTGGGGCTTAGCGGCCAATAATATGCCACCGTACACTTCTGCATCGGTTATTTGGGGGTAAATCACATCAAAATTGCGCAAAACACCGCCCGCATTTAGCGTTGCAGGCGCGTACAAGCCTTGTTCAATGCACCAATTCAACGGATTGGTGCAGACTATGCCCAATTCGATCGGTTTTTCAAAGCCC
>JBMOHO010000182.1:0-7877 GCA_049317805.1 Saprospiraceae bacterium | reverse complement strand
ATCCTCCCTTACCAACTCCACCGTTTCCCATTGGCAAATGCCGTACACGGGCGACAAAACGGGGTATGGAAACCCTGGAGCACAGAGGCCCTCCTCACGGCCTCCGACCGACTCAGTGCTGGCTTGTTGCAGCGTGCATACCGGCGCGGCGATCGGGTGGGCCTCTGGGTAGATGCCGGCAGTCCGGAATGGTTGGTGGTGGATCGGGCGCTGCAACAAATCGGACTGATCCCCGTGCCCCTGCACGCCACCGCGCGCGAAGCAGAAATCCGGTTCATCGCTGAAAATGCTTACCTCGTGGCCTGCTTCGTCAGCAATGCCGCGCTCTTCACGCGCTGGCGAGGCTGGTTTCCCGACATGGAGGACGTGTTCACGCTGCAAGCCGTTCCGGGAAGCATCCACTGGGAAACCCTTTGCGTTGAACCCGACGACGCCCTTGAAACCCGTCGCGCATCCATTGCCGAAACCGACGCCGCCCTGCTGCTGTACACCTCCGGTGCTTCCGGTCAGCCCAAGGGCGTGTTGCTCAGCCATCAAAACGCTGTGAGCAACGTCAAATCCGTGCTCGCCTTTACCCCCGTGGAACCCGGCGAAACCGTAGTCAGTTTCCTGCCGCTCAGCCACGTGTTCGAACGCAGCGCCGTGTGCCTGTACCAGGCCGCGGGCGCGGAAATCTGGTTTCTGGAAGACATCAGCCGCCTCGAAGCCGACATGCAGGCCATCCGCCCCCATTTCTTCACCACCGTGCCGCGCATCCTGGAGCGCATGTATGATCGGGCTGTGGAGCTCAAACAACAGGCCAAGCCATTGCGCCGCCGCCTCATGGGCTGGGCGTTAGACATTGGTTTGCACTACCCATTCCACGTGGGCGAAGCGCGTTTCAGGCCCTGGTACCGCGTGCAGTTGGCCATAGCCCGATTCCTGGTGTTCAACCACCTCAAGCGCATGCTGGGTGGACGCGTACACGGCATCGCCACAGGCGCTGCGGCCCTGGCGCCCCGCATTGCCCGTTTTTTTGCTGCTGCCGGTGTGCCGGTTCGGGAAGGATATGGCATGACGGAAACCAGCCCGGTAGTGGCTTTTAACCGGTTTGAACCGGGCGGATTTCGCCTCGGCACGGTCGGATTACCGGCACCTGGTGTAGAAATACGCATTGGCGAGGAGATAGAAGAAGGAGGCATTGGCGAGATTGAGGTGCGCGGTCCCGGCGTCATGCTCGGCTACTGGAATGCTCCGGCGGAAACCAGGTCTGTCCTGACGGAAGACGGCTGGCTGAAAACCGGCGACCTGGGCCTGTGGGAGCACAAGCGTTTCCTCAAAATCACCGGACGGCGCAGCGAACTGTTCAAAACGTCCAGCGGCAAGTTCATTTCGCCCACTTTTGTGGAAGCACAACTGCTGCATTCGCCGTTCATCGCCCAGGCCTTGGTGGTGGGTGCCAACAAGCCTTATGTAGGTGCCTTGTTGGTACCCGAGTTTGACCACCTGGAGCGCTGGTGCCGCAAAAACAACGTACACTGGACGGCACCCGTGTACATGGTGCACAACCTGCGGGTGCAGCAGTTTTTAGAATCGGAAATTCAACGGATTAACGATACCCTGCTCAGTCCAGTGGAGCGCGTGCGCACCCACCACCTGGTAGTTGAGCCCTGGACAACAGAAAACGGCTACCTGACCGCCACCTTAAAAATGCGCCGGGCGGCCATCAGCCAAACCTATGCCGCAGAAATAAACCAACTGTTTAAGCATAAAGATTGATCAAAGCAGCGTGCTGCGTAGACGCCACAGGAATAACCTATCCCAGCACCCAGCTCGCCCCGTCTTTCCCGTCTTTTACAGTAATGCCTATTTCGGCTAATGTGTCGCGAATTTTATCGCTGGCCCCCCAGTCTTTTTGTTCGCGGGCGGTGCGGCGCAGATCGAGAATCAGTTGCATCAACCCCTCGACGGCACCCTGGCCACTTTGCGCGGCAGCGTCGTCGAGGAGTCCAAATATATCGGTAATCATGGCCGAAAATACCGTTTTCAAGCGTTCCAGCACCCAGGGCGACACGTCGCCGGCGGGCAGTTGCTGGTTGGCCAATTTGTGTACATAAGAGCCCAATTCGTTGAGTGCACCGAGGGCCACTGCGGTGTTGAAGTCGTCGTCCATGCCCGCAAAAACGGCTTCCATCAGCTCCAGCATGGCGCGGTCTGTTTGGCTTTCGGAGCCATCGTAGCTGTCGGTGGGCAGGTTGAGGCCCTGGAGGATGGAGAAGGTGTCCATCAGGCGGCGGTATCCTTTTTCGGCGGCACCGAGCGCTTCGTCGGTGATGTCGAGCGTGCTGCGGTAATGCGCTTGCAGCATGAAAAACTTGACCGCCATAGGCGAGTATGCCTTGCTGAGCAGGGGGCTATCGCCGGTGAACAGTTGGGTAGGGCTGATGGTATTGCCGTCGCTTTTCGACATTTTTTTGCCATTCAGCAGCAGCATGTTGGCGTGCAGCCAATAGCGCGCCGGGGCGCACCCGCAGGCACCGTGGTTTTGGGCTACTTCGTTTTCGTGGTGCGGAAACTTGAGGTCATTGCCGCCGCCGTGGATGTCAAATGTTTGGCCGAGGTACTTGGTGCTCATGGCCGAGCACTCGAGGTGCCAGCCGGGGAATCCCACCGACCAGGGACTGTTCCAGCGCATGATGTGTTCGGGCGAGGCCTTGATCCAGATGGCGAAGTCGGCCGGATGGCGTTTTTCAGCCTGTTTTTTCAGGTTTTCGCGGCTTTCTGAAATGAGGTCTTCCAACACGCGCCCGGAAAGTTTGCCGTACACATCAGGGTTTGCTGCCGCAAATTTTGGCACGTCGAAGTACACCGAGCCATTTTGTTCGTAGGCATAGCCGCGCTCCAGGATGGCTTGTACCATCTCAATTTGTTCGGGTATGTGACCCGTGGCTCGGGGCTCAATGCCGGGTGGCAAGGTGTTGAATATGCGCATGATATCATGGAAGCCCACCGTGTATTTCTGCGCCACCTCCATGGGTTCGAGTTGGTCGAGCCGCGCACCTTTAGACATGCGGTCTTCGCCGTCGTCGAGCAGGTGCCCCACATCGGTGATGTTGCGCACATAGCGCACCCGGTAATCCAGATACAACAGATAGCGGTAAATGACGTCGAAACTCACAAACGTGCGGCAGTTGCCGAGGTGCACGTCGTTGTACACCGTGGGGCCGCACACGTACATGCCGACCCGGCCGGGTGCGATGGGCTCGAATGTTTCTTTTTTCCCGCTCAGGGTGTTGTATAGTCGAAGTGGGCGTGGTGGATTCATGGTGCAAAGATACGCGATGGGAACCATTCTGTATTTACATCTCGTACCCACTAGACCATCAGAAAAGTGGACGTTATATTAAATTAATGTTTATTTGTTTGAATGGCTTGGATTTTTCACTTCCTCCCTTAACTTTACGCATCTGCTCACTTCAATTTCAACAATTGAAATCAACAGTTTTTGTCGTCCGCTTTTTGGCTCTTTGTTTGGCTGTTGCGATGGCAATGCCAACCTTATTCGTTCAAATTGTTATCTGTATTGATTATGATTTTTCCACTATGTGCTAAAACCTGTGTAGTCGTATTGGCTATACAGGTTCTTTCTGTTTGTGCCTTACACGGCCAGAATACCCAAACGTTTACCTTAGGAAGAACGTTTGAAACACTCCCGCTTCCAAAAGGTAAAATTATACCTATTGTTGGGCTCAATCCGTATCAAACCTATACCAATCTAAGGTATTTGAAAGACAACTATGATACAACCAGACAGGTAGCTGTTCCCGATCAATACCAACAGCATACCTATTTGGCCCTCCACCCCATGTATCTTTTACCAAATGATGCTTATCTGGGTGAATTTTTTAGACAAGGAAGGAATTATGGACCTTATGGTCTGTTTTTTAAATTTCTCGACGATCAAACCATCGAATTGGTATTGGATACCGACGCCGACCTTGATTTTGCGGAAGAAAAAAAGGACACCATTCCTGCTAATCAGAACGCTTTGTGGAAAACGGGCGTTGAACTCACACACAGCAATACAAAATGTCATTTGCCTCTACAGCTGCTGATGCACTTTTACAGTAAAAAAGGGATTTTTGAAAAATTGGACATTCAAAACCTGTTGCAATTCGAATTTAGGCATCCTGTTAAAGGCACTTTGCTTTCAATTGATATCAATACCCATCAGCACAATATTCGATGCAGGTACGTTGATCCAAGTCAAAAAAAAGACTCTATAATGTCTTTTTCATTGAATGAACCTTTTCTGTTTAACCATAACTGGTATCAATTAAACAATTTGAATTTATGCGAAAACACGGTTGATTTAAAAGAAATTACAACTAATAAAATGTATGGATACAAAGAAGGGTTTTATATTGACATGGATATTTTTAAAAAGCTAACCGACAAAAACTTAATGTTTGATCAAAAAGTGGATTGGGCAAAAAGCAATTATTATTTACTCCATTTTTGGGGAGAGTGGTGCGGCCCTTGCATGGATGAAATGGATGAAGTTAAACAATTAGATACACAATTGACGCAGGGTAAAGAAGTGCAAATAATCCATTATCCGTTAGTGCCCAAAGAAAATTTAGTGGGCCGAACGGTCATGGCCATTGAAAAAAATGCTTTTTCGCGTTTGCAGTCCATTTGTGGAGCTGTTTCAGGTTGTGAAGACGCAGTTAACGACAAAGAACAATGCAATGTGGCACAATATTTACGGTTATTTCAAATTCCGCGGTATATTTTATTGAACAAAGAAGGTAAAATCCTGTACCGTGGAGACCGCGTATCCAATGGAGAGAACCTGTTGGAAAAACGATTCAGACAGTTGGGCATTGCATATTAGCTTTCGTTCAACCAACACACCGAAGCCACCACATAACACACCACCACCACACTCAGCGCGAGCTCCCTCAACGGCCACCACAGCCCCAAAAAAAGCCCCAAAAACACCAAGGGCAGCCACCAGGCTGGCCCGCCAAATTTGAGCCCGAACATCGGAATGTTGCTGTTCATTAATACGCTGAGCAAACCGATGAGGCCGTACAGCACCGGGAGTTGCAGCAGCCAGGCGTTGATGCCGAAGCGGTTTTCTGCCGATGCCAGGGCGAGGCCCAGCACAAAAACCGTGGTGGCGGGGGTGGTCAGCCCGATGAAATGCTGTGTCTGCCGGGTGTCGAGGTTAAACCGGCCGAGGCGCAGTCCGGCAAACGCGGAGAGGATAAACGCTGGCAGGCCCAGATAACAAATGCCTATGCGGACGGAGTTGGGCGGGTACAATTCCCAGGCGTCGGGACAAGCGCTGGCACTCAACATGTGGTAAAATAATGCTCCGGGTGCCACGCCGAAACTGACTACGTCGGCCAGCGAGTCTAATTCTTTTCCCAGGGGAGAAGCCACCCCGAGGGCGCGGGCGGCCAGCCCGTCGGCATAGTCGAGCAAAAAGCTGCCGACCGTAAACAAGGCGGCTTCCTGTACCCGGCCATTCAGGATGAACAGCACGGCGCAGCAGCCGCAGAACAGGTTGCCCAAAGTGAGGGCGTTGGGTAAGTATCGGTGCATGGGTTTTGTTTATCCGGCTCAAAAGTAAGATTTTTGCCCGTTGGCGTCATTTGTCTGATTTTTAAGATAAATTTGACATTTCATCGAGCCAACATTTTACCGCCTTTGTGCGTCTTACTAAATATAATCCGCCCCTTCCGGTGTCCCGTTGTGTTTTCTACTACACCAAGTTACCTGATATGATAAAAAGACTACTGTTCGCATCATTGCTTCTCGGTTTGGTACCCGTCGTGGCCTGGGCGCAGCCTGTAAACGATGATTGTACCGGTGCCATCGCCATACCCAATGTCACCAATTATTGCAGTTCGGTGGGCGCATTCACCAACGTAGGGGCCACCGCTTCGGGTTTTGGACCGGCTACGTGTTTTGGTCCTGTGACGCAGGCCGATGTGTGGTTTTCGTTTGTGGCCACGGCTACGGATGTGACAATCACTGTTCGGGGCAACACCACGCCTTTTCCAGGCGGAACCCTCGAAAACCCGCAAGTCGCTTTGTATCTTGGTACCTGTTCGGGCGTCATCAATCAGTTGGAATGTCAAACCGCCCCACCCTTGGCTGACATTGTAGAAGGGTATCAGGGCGGTCTGTTTGTGGGTTCTACGTACCTGATTCGGGTACAAGGGCTCGTGGGTTCGCAAGGCACGTTTCAACTGTGTATCAACAACTACAACGCCCCGCAGGAGCCGGAATCCGACTGTCCTAAAGCCGCCATTCTATGCGATAAATCGCCGTTTGTGGTGCAGAGTGTAAGCGGCTTTGGAACCGATAAATCTGAACTCGACGATGCCACCTGTTTTTTCAACGGCTCTGCCTCCAACAACGAGTCCAACTCCACCTGGTTTGTGTGGACTTGCTCGCAATCGGGTACCCTCGAATTTACCTTAACGCCGCTGAATGCGCCCGACGACCTCGATTTTGTGGTGTACCGCCTGCCCAACGGCATCGGAAACTGCACCGGTAAACAAGTAGTTCGGTGTATGGCTTCCGGGGACAACGTGTTCCCCAGCCCCTGCATGGGCCCCACCGGATTGCGCCCTGGCGACAACGATACGAGCGAAGATGCAGGCTGTTCCAATGCTGGCGACGACGCGTGGCTGTCGCCCATGGATATGGTAGCTGGTGAAACGTACGCCCTGGTGGTCAACAATTTTACCTCTACCGGCAACGGTTTTTCAGTGGACTTTGGCGGTTCGGGGCTGTTTTTGGGGCCTACGGCTGCATTTACCACTGTGCCCAACGCCGTTTGTCTGGGCACGCCTGTGCAGGTGTTCGACGCCTCCACGTTTCCACTCGGCAGCATTACAGGTTGGAACTGGAGTTTCGGGGCCGACGCCGTGCCACAAACCGCCACCGGCGCAGGCCCGCACACCGTTCAGTTTAACCGTCCAGGCGTCATACCCGTGGTGCTCACGGTGGAAACCGACCTGGGTTGCCGGGTAACCGACATACAAACGACCCTCATTTTTCCGGATGTAAAAGTGGATACGGTGATTGCCACGCCAGACTGCAACGGCGGAACCAACGGCACGGTCGAAATTGTCAACATCCGTGAAGGCACGCCTACTTACCTGTTTAGTTGGGAAAACGGGCCATTTGAAACGATCAACTCGCTCGACAGTTTGTCTGTGGGCATTTATAACGTCGTTATCCGCGACGCCAACAACTGCGAAACAGAAATAGACATTGAGGTCAAGGAAAAAGAACTCAGGGTAGACGCCGACGTGGCCGCGCCATTGTGTACGGGCGACGCCAACGGCGAAATCACCCTGACCGTCACCAATGGCACGCCTGCTTTTCTGTTCGACTGGCTCGATGGCAACGGTTTTGTTCCAAATAACACCCTGGGTGGTTTTGCCGAAGGCGTTTATACCATTTTGGGGCTGGATGGCGAACTGTGCAAAGGCACATATGTGGTGACCGTGACCGACAATCCGCCGGTCACCCTCAGCGTAGACACCGTCAACATTTCCTGCTTTGGTGCCAACGACGGCATGGCCTTTGCCAACACCGGCGGCGGCGTGGGTGGTTTTACCTACCAATGGAGCGACAGCCAAACCGAACAGGAAGCAACGGGTTTGGTGCCCGGCCAGTACGATGTGACGGCCACCGACGCCAACGGCTGCTCGATTACCGGCGGCGCTTTTTTGACCGAACCGGCTGATTTGCTTATTGACCTGTTGGGCGTCACCAACCTTTTGTGCAACGGACTGCCCACCGGTGTGATCGATGTAGCGGCCGCCGGCGGCCTACCTGCTTTTCAATTCAGCGTCAATGGGGTCGATTTT